>NZ_JBHLZP010000544.1:0-5256 GCF_042429965.1 Actinoallomurus acaciae | reverse complement strand
GTCCGGCGTCGAAGGACTCGTCGTCCTCGGCCAGTACGGCCGCGAGCGCTGGGAGGACGACGTCCTGGAGACGCCCGCGCCGCCGCCGGGCGTCGAGGAGGCGCGGCGGAAGTTGCCCCGCCTCATCGAGACGGCCCCGGAGGGCGTCGCGATCGAGGACAAGGGCCACGCGCTGGCCGTGCACACCCGCCGCGCGGCCGAGCCGGAGGTCGCCCTCGAACGCCTGCGCGGCATCGTCGCCGCACTCGCCGAGCGCACCGGCCTCGTGATGGAGCCCGGACGGTTCGTCCTCGAGCTCCGCCCGCCGGGCATGGACAAGGGCGCCGCGCTGCGCGCGCTCGCCGCCGAGCTGGGTAGTGTCGCCGTCCTCTACGCCGGCGACGATCTCGGCGACCTGGCCGCCTACGACGCGATCGAGGCGTTGCGGGCGGAGGGCGTGCCGGGGGTCAAGGTGTGCAGCGGGTCCGACGAGGTGACCGCGCTGGCCGACCGCGCCGACATCGTGGTCGACGGCCCGCCCGGCGTCGTCCGTCTGCTCGAATCGCTCACGAACGAATTGTTCTGACAGCGGGCTGCCGGCGAAACCGCGCCACCGTGTGGAGCTCGTTCCAGTACCAGACGCCCAACGCGCCCAAGCCGCTGCGCCTGAACGTCCACCGTGTCCGGCGTCAGGAACTCGGCGCGTTCGGCGTGCCGGTGGCGTGAGCGCGGAGAGCCTTCGCCGTACAAGGCGGGCGGTGCGCCCGGCGACGAGAACGCCGGGCGCCGCCCGCTCTGGGCGGTCTCTCAGTCCTCGTCGTCGGCGAGGATGCCGTACAGGCGCCGCCGCGCGTCGTTGACCACGTCCAGCGCGCGTGCCTTCTGCTCCTCGCTGCCCGCGTGCATCACCTGGCGGATCGCCATCATGAGTCGGCCCATCGCGTCGTGGAAGTGCGTGGCCGCCTCGCCGGCGTCCTCGGTGATCTCGGCCCAGGGCGGCGTCCGGTGCGACTCCGCCTCGGTGCGCCCGGCATCGGCGAGGGAGAACAGCCGCTTGCCCGACGACTGCTCGCCGCTGATCAGCCCCTCGTCCTCGAGCAGTTGGAGCGTGGGGTAGACCGAGCCCGGGCTCGGCCGCCACAGGCCGCCGGTGCGGCTCTCCAGCTCCTGGATCATCTCGTAGCCGTGCATGGGGCGCTCGGCCAGCAGTGCCAGGATCGCCGCGCGGACGTTGCCGCGTTTCGTACGGCGCGCGCCGCGGCCGCCGCCCCGTCCCCGCGGCCCGAAGCCGGGGCCCCAGCCGCCGAACGCGGCGCGCTCCTCGCGGTGCATCGATCGTCTACGCATGATCCTCTCCCGGCCGAGCTATTACCGATATATCGTACGCGACGATCCGGGTGGCCGGGCGGCCGGGGAGGGTCAGCCCTTGGTCTGGATGCTGTCGAGGATCGTCCGGGTGATGTCCGGGGGCCCGGTCAGCTTCACCCGCACCCACATCGCGAACCGGCCGCCGGAGTCGCGCAGCCCGACCTCGTTGACCGTGATGGAGTCGCCGCAGGTCCACGGGGTGATCCGACCGCTCAGCGAGCCGTGACGGTACGCGTGGGAGGTGCCGCGGGTGCACTTGGCGGAGTGATCGCCGAGGCTCGCCGGCGGGAGCGTGACGTTCAGGTCGTGGGTCAGCCCGGCGAACACGCCGGGGACCCGCACGTCGTCGCGTACGAACTGGCCGTAGTTCGGCGTCGCACGCAGCGCGGGGGCGGTCGCGCCGTCGCTGACGTGCACGGGCCAGTGGCTGGGGCTCCGCTGCGGCGTCCAGGACGGCGGCACGCGAAGCCTCAGCCGCCCGGTGGCGTCGGTGACCGGCACGAGGCCGTCACCGGGCGTGTCATGGTCCTTGCCGGCGGACGGGGTGGCCTTGGTGCCGGTGAGTTTGGCGATGCCGTACGCGCCGCCTCCGCAGACCACGAGGACCGCCGCGAGGCCGAGGGCGATCAGCAGCCGGGCCCGGGGGGTGTCGCCGGCGCGCACCTCGGGGACGGGCGCGGCGTCCGTCTCCGGCCGGTACACCGGCAGGTCCACGCGTGTCGTGTCCGCCGGGCTCTCCACGTAGGGCCGTGGGTTCTGCGCCGTCCGCTCGTGCGGCGGTGGCAGCCGGACGGTCCCGTCGTCCGGCGGCGGACCGTGATCCCCGTGGCGGAACGACGGGTCGGCCACGGTGTGGTCGGACTCCGGTCCGCCGGAGATCGTGGGGTCGCCCCCCGTCAGGCCGCCGAAATCGGCCGCGCCGGGCGCCTGACCCTGGCCGGACATCATCGAGAGCGGCACGCCGAGCGCGGCGGCGATCGCCTGCGCGGTGGGCAGGCGGCGCTCGCGGTCGGCCTCCAAGGCCCGCATCACGATGTCGTCGACGGCCGGTGGCAGGCCCGGCCGGAGCGCGCTCGGCGGCACCGCGACCGGCGCCGTGCCGGGGGTGCGGCCGGTGAGGAGGTGATAGGTCAGCGCGCCCAGGCCGTACACGTCGGCGCGGACGTCGAGGCCGCCGCCGAAACGCGCCTGTTCGGGCGACATGTACCCGGGCGTCCCGACCGGAAGGGTGAACGCGCCCGAGGCGTGCGCGAGCGCCTTGGCGAGGCCGAGATCGGCGATCAGCAGCCGCTCGCCGCCGTCCATGGTCGACTGGAACAGCACGTTGGAGGGCTTGAGGTCGCGGTGGATGACGCCGAGCCGGTTGATCACCTCGACCCCCCGCGCGACCTCGGCGGCCAGCCGGAGCGCCTCGGCCACCGGCAGGTTCCGGTCGCGCATCCGGTCCGCTAGGGTGCCGAGGTCGGCGTAGGACATGACGAAGTAGGGGCGCCCGTCGGCGAGTTCACCGATGTCGTGCACGCGCACGAGCCGCTCGGAGTCGGCACGGCGCAGTATCTTCGCCTCCTCCAGGAAGCGATTGCGCACGTCGAGGTCGTCGATGAGCCCGCCGGCCAGCACCTTCACCGCGACCTGGGCATCGAGAACCTCGTCATGGGCAAGCCACACGGAGGCGAAGGCCCCCGATCCCAGAACACGATCGATTCGGTAACGGCCGACGGCCGAAGGCATGGACACCCCCGTATCATGCCCAATGCGGGGCGATGGTGAGGGCGAGGACGGGTCATGGCGTACGACGAGCGGACCGAAGAACTGGCGCGGAGGGCCGCCGGGGGTGATCGGGAGGCTCTCGAGGCACTGCTGCGGGTGATCGAGCCGGACGTGCTCCGGCACTGCTCGCGGTTCCTTCCGTGCCGCCAGGACGCCGAAGAGGCGTGCCAGGACGCGCTGATGCAGGTCGCGCGCAACATCAACCGCTTCGAGGGCCGGTCGCGCTTCACGACGTGGCTGCACGTCGTGGTGGCCAACTCCGCGCGCTCGACCTACCGGTCGCTCAAGCGCCGCTCGATGGAACAGGCCGGTGAGCTGCCCGACCAGCGCCCGGACCCGCGCCGTACGAGCGTCATCGCCGGCTCGCGCGTGGACATCCTCGACGCGATGGAGGACCTGGAGCGCCGCAAGCCCGACCTCATCGAGGCGCTGGTGCTGCGCGACGTGTCGCAGCTGGAGTACACCGAGATCGCCACGCAGCTCAACCTTCCGCTGGGCACGGTGAAGTCGCGGATCCACGAGGCGCGCAAGCAGGTCCGCCAGTCTCTCGGCGACGGCTACAACTGATGCCGGTTCCGGTCCCGGCCGTCGCCCATCTGCGGCGCGCCCGCGACCTGATCGACCGGCGGTTCGCCGAGCCGCTCGACCTCGACGCCATGGCCCGCGCGGCGGGATTCTCCCGCCATCACTTCGCGCGCGCCTTCCGCGCGGCGTACGGAGAGACGCCGGGCGCGTACCTCACCCGGCGCCGCGTCGAACGCGCCCAGGACCTTCTACGCACCGCCGACCTCACGGTCACCGAGATCTGCCACCTGGTGGGCTTCTCCAGCCTGGGATCCTTCAGCGCGCGGTTCTCCGGGCTCGTCGGCGTCCCGCCCACGGAGTATCGGCGGCGGCACGCGGAGCGCGGCGCGCGGCCGCCGATCCCCGGCTGCTTTCTCATGGCCTGGTCCCGCCCGCTGCCGACCGGAGCAATCCCGGAGAAGCCCCCGGTCACCGGACGTTCGTAGGCTCGTCGGACGACCACCGATCGCCGACGGGAGAGTACCGATGATCAGCCGTGTTTCTCATGTGACGTACTTCGTCCTCGACCAGGACCGGGCCAAGGAGTTCTACACCGGCAAGCTGGGCTTCGAGGTGCGGACCGACGTGACGATGGGCGGTGACTTCGAGGGCGCCGGACAGGGCTTCCGCTGGCTCACCGTCGGCCCGCCGGACCAGCCCGGCTTCGAGGTCGTCCTGGCCGACTGCGCCATGGGACACGACGAGCGCACCGCCGGGCAGATCCGGGAGCTGGTCGCCAAGGGCGCGCTCGGCGCCGGAGTGCTGGGGACGCCCGACTGCCGCAAGGCGTACGAGGAGCTGTCCGCGCGCGGCGTCGTCTTCGTCCAGGAGCCGGCCGTACGGCCGTACGGGATCGAGGCCGTGCTGCGCGACGACTCGGGCAACTGGTTCAGTCTCACGCAGCGGACGGAGTGACGCGCCTCAGCCGAGCGCGTCGAGCTGGTCGGCGAGCCAGCGCTGCGGCGGCAGGGCGGTCGCGGCGGCGGCGAGGCGCTTGCAGCGCTCGGCGCGTTCGTCGGCCGGCATCAGCAGGGCCTGGTGCAGCGCCTCCGCGGTCTGCGACACGTCGAAGGGGTTCACCATGATGGCGTCGTCGGACATCTCGTCGGCGGCGCCCGCCTGGTCCGACAGCACGAGGGCGCAGCCGTTCCTCGACAGCGCCGGTCCCTCCTTGGCCACGAGGTTCATGCCGTCTCGGATGGGGTTCACCAGCAGCACGTCGGCCATGCCGTACGCCGCGAGCGAGCGCGGGTAGTCGTCGTTGACCTGCAGAATCAGCGGGTCCCACGTGCCGTTGCCGAACTCGTCGGAGATCTCGGAGGCGATCCGCTGCACGGCGGCGGTGTACTCCCGGTACTCGGGCAGATCGTGCCGCGACGGGTAGGCGAACGCCACGTGCACCACCCGGCCGTGCCATTCGGGATGCTTGGCGAGCAGCTCGCGGTAGGCGGCCAGGCCGCGCACGATGTTCTTGGACAGCTCGGTGCGGTCGATGCGCACGATCAGCCGCCGGTCGCCGACCTGCTCGCGCAGCGCCGCGGCGCGGGCGGCCACGTCCGGCTCGGCGGCCCGGGC
>NZ_JBHLZP010000543.1:0-5266 GCF_042429965.1 Actinoallomurus acaciae | reverse complement strand
CTCCGGGCGGCCCGGGGCGGGCATGAGCGTGGTGAGGATGGCCTTCCAGGAGTCGCGCAGGGACCCGCCGATCACCCCGAAGTCGCCGTGGAACAGGACGAGACCGGTGACGAGCGTCCAGCCGACCACCGTCAGCAGGATCGCGATCCAGAGGGGCCGGCTGCGGCGCCGCGGCCAGGAGACCAGCGCCGACAGGAGCACGGGGACCACGGCGGCGACCGCGGCGACCGGCCCGATGTCGCGGAGGGCGAAGACGCGCTGGAAGCCGAGCCCGGCCGCCAGACCGACCGGCCACAACTCCCGCAGCCCCCGCCGTCCGTCCAGTACGAGCAGGATGACGAACGGCATGAAGACCGCCACGATCGCGGCCTGGCGGCCGACCATGCGGCCCAGTTCCGCCGCCGGCAGGTTCGTCGCCGTGCTGAGGGCGACGATCGGGGTTCCCATCGACCCGAACGCGGTCCCCGCCGCGTCGGCGAACATGGCCACGGTCGCCGCGCGGATCGGCGTGAGCCCCAGCGCCAGAAGGATCGCCGCGACCACCACGGCGGGCGCGCCGAAGCCGGCGAGGGCCTCCAGGACCGAGCCGAAGCAGAACGCGAGCACGAGCGCCTGGATCCGGTGGTCCGGGGACACGCCGGCGAACGTGTCCCTGACCACCGAGAGCAGTCCCGAGGCGTCGAGCAGCCGGTTCACCCACAGCGCGTTCACCATGATCCACACGATCGGGAAGACGCCGAACGCGACGCCCTGCGCCGTACCGCTCACCGCCGTCACCGCCGGCAGGTGGAACGCGAACACCGCGGTCGCCAGGGCGGCGAGCAGGCTCCCGGCCGCGGCCAGGTCGGACCGCACGCGGAAGACTCCCAGCAGCACGAGCAGGAGAGCCGGCGGAACGGCCGCCACCACGGCCGACAGAGCGGGCGAGCCGCCGATCGGATGGTCCAACGCGATCTCCCGGTCGACCGCTCGCCTCAGGGGACGACGACGACCTTCAGCGGCTCTCCGTCGCGCTCCCGCACGACCCGGAACGCCTCGCCGATGTCCTCCAGCGCGAAGCGATGGGTGATGAGCTCGCCGCCCCGGATCATCCCCGCGGCGGCCAGCGCGACCGCGCGACGCACGTTGTCGCCGCCCTCACCGCGTGCGGTGTACATGGTGACGTCCTTGCGGATCACCGCGCTCAGGTCCAGCCGTACGGCGTCCGGGTAGAAGGCGAGGAAGAGGATCTTGCCGCCGCGCTTGACCGCCCGGCCGCACTGCTCCGGCACGTCCGGTCCCCCGGATGCCTCGATCACCAGGTCGGCGCCCTGACCGGCGGTGAGGTCGAGCACCGCGCGGACCGGGTCCGTCTCGGTGGCGTCGACGGTGCGGTCGGCCCCGAGCCCGGCGCCGAGCCCCAGCCGGGACCTCCGGGTGCCGACGAGGATCACCTGGGCCGCGCCCATGCGTTTGCACACCTGGGCGGTCATCAGCCCGACCGGGCCGGGCCCGAACACCACGACGTCCTGACCGGCGACATAGGCGCCCGCGGTGTCCAGGCCGTACAGACCGGTGCCGGCCGTGGTAAGGAGCACGGCGTCCTCCACGGTGACCGTGTCCGGCAGGCGGTACAGCGCGCCGACGTGATGGATCGCGTACTCCGCGAAGCCGCCGTTCGCGGTCATGCCGCTCGCCCGGTGGCCCCTGCCCGCGTCACCGTAGTTGAGGCAGGCGGTGTACTTGCCGGTCAGGCAGTTGCCGCAGCGTCCGCAGCCGTGATGCGCCTCGATGCACACCCGGTCGCCGGGCCCGAGCTCGTCCACGGCGGAGCCGCCGGCCACCACGGTGCCGGTCCACTCGTGGCCCGGGATGTAGTCACCGTACGGCGGGGTCTGCGGGAAACCCCCGTCGAGGATCTTCAGGTCGGTGCCGCAGATCCCGCACATCGCCACCCGGACGAGCACCTCTTCGGCCCGCGGCTCGGGGACCGGGCGATCAACGACCCGGAGGTCACCCGCGCCGTACAGGACCGCCGCACGCATCGCGGCGGGAACACCGTCGGGTCGGGACATCGAGCAGCCTCTCCGGCGTGGCCGGACTGGACGCCCGGGGCCTCCGCGGACGCGGGCACCGCCGCCAGCATACAGTCCGCGACCATCCCGTCACCCGGCGAAGTTCTGGCAGGTCAGGGCCGCGAAAGGCGTCGCTCAGGACAGGCCGAGACAGGCGGCCGAGGCCAGGCCGGCGACGGCGCAGTAGACGGCGAACGGGGTGAGGGTGCGGGTCTGGAAGTAGCGGACGAGGAACCGCACGGCGACGTAGGCGCCGATGCCGGAGACGAGGCTGCCGGCCAGCACCTGTCCGTGGATTCCGGCGCCGAGCGGGCCGGTCAGGTCGGGGATCTTCAGTACGCCGGCGGCGAGGATGACGGGCGTGGCCAGCAGGAAGGAGAAGCGGGCGGCATCCTCGTGGGACAGGCCGCGCGCGAGGCCGGCGACCATGGTGGCGCCCGAGCGGCTGATGCCGGGCAGCAGGGCGAGGATCTCGGCGGCGCCGATCAGGGCGCTCTCGGCCCAGCCGAGCCCGGCGAGCCGCCGGTCGGAGACGACGTCGGACGGGAGCGGCTCGTCCGGGGCGCCCATGGTGGCGGCGTCGGCGCGCTTGGCGGCGCGGCGCCGCAGCAGCTCGCCGCCGTACAGGACGCCGCCGTTGGCGGCCAGGAACAGCGCGGCCGGCATGGGCCTGCCGAGCACGGTGCGGAAGGTGTGCTCCAGCAGGAGGCCGGCGACGCCGACCGGGAGGGTGGCGACGACCAGCAGCCAGGCCAGCCTCTGGTCCGCCGTCTGGATGCGCCGGTCCCGTACCGAGGTGAGGAGCCCGCCGACGATCCGGACCCAGTCCCGCCAGAAGAAGATGAGCAGGGCGAGGGCCGTGGCGACGTGCAGGCCGACGATGAACGCCAGATAGGGCGACTCGGGCGCCGAGACGTTCAGGTCGCGGGCCCACCGGCCGCCGATCAGCGCCGGGATGATGACGCTGTGGCCGAGGCTGGAGACCGGGAACAGCTCGGTCACGCCTTGGAAGAGGCCGACCACGATCGCCTCGGGATAGGTCAGGGACATCAGCGGCCTTCCACGCTCGAGCTGCCGGAGAGTGATCGGGGACCCGTCCGGGCGCGCCGCCGTCTCCGGTACGCGCCGCCGTACGGTGCTCCACAAACTACTACATGCGAGTAGAAGTTGAACCGGCCGGGCCGTTCCCGTCCGGCGGCTCCCCCGCACCGCGCCCGGTTCGCCACCAGTCGTACCCATCCGTTCCTTCACGCCAGGTGAACGCGCGTTATGGCATCGACAGGAGTCTGCCAACGGACGGCAAACGCTCTTCTGTCCGGTGGCCCGGACGCGGTAGACCCGGAGCAGGCCGTCACCCGGGGTGCGGGGCGGCGTCACCCGGGATTCAGGAGGGCCGCGGTGGGTCTGCTGGGCTGGCCGCTGCTGGTGGCGACGGTCGTGCTGGCGCTGGGGTGCCCGGCGGCGTGCGTCTTCCTGTGGGGTCGCGTCCGCGGTCCGGCCGCGTTGCCGGCCCGGCTGTCGCTGATCCTGGCGTGCCAGGTCACCGCGATCCTCGTGGTGGGCGTCGCCCTCAACGACCACTACGAGTTCTTCGCCTCCTGGAGCGACCTGGCCGGGGAGGACGGCGCGAACGCGCCGATCGAGCAGCCGGGACACGCCGGCGGACCGGCCACGGTGCCTCACGACTTCCATCCGGCCGCCGACCACACGCTGGAGGCCACGTTCGCCGGGGCCAGGTCCGGCATCCGCAGCAGGGTGTGGGTGTGGCTGCCGCCCCAGTACCGTCGCGAGCCGCGGCGGAGGTTCCCCGTGGTGGAGCTGTTCACCGGGTTCCCGGGCACGCCCACCGCCTGGTTCCACGCGATGCGGGGCCCGGAGGTGCTGACGCAGGACGTCGAGAAGGGCACCGCGCAGCCGTACATCCTGGTCGCGCCGACCATCACCGTATGGCCGGGGCACGACACCGAGTGCGTCGACGTCCCGCGCGGCCCGAAGGTCGCCACCTGGCTGACCGAAGACGTCCGGAACGTCATCACGACGGACTTTCGCACCCTGCCGGGCCGCGACGCCTGGGGCACGATGGGGTACTCCACGGGCGGCTACTGCGCCGCCAAGCTGCCGGTCCAGTATCCGCGGCTGTTCCGCGCCGGGGTCAGCCTCGCCGGGTACTTCACCCCGTCCACCCCGGGGCTGACGAGACTGCCGGCCGAGAACCTGCCCGTGGTGGTCCGGCGGCGGCGCCCCCGCGTCGCCCTGCTCCTGGCGACCAGCCGCCAGGACCCCGGCACCGCGGCCGCCATCGACGGCATGGTCAAGGCGGTCCGGCCGCCGACGCTCGTCGACACGTACGTGGTGCCGCGCGGCGGGCACAACACCGGTGTCTGGAGCGCCATGCTGCCGCGGTGCTTCCAGTGGCTCACGACCGAACTGACCCACGCGCACTGACGAGACGCCCGAAACCCCCACGGGAGAGGACCCCCTCACCGATGAGCTCCCCGCACGGTCTGGACCGGCGCGGCGGCACACCGGACGCCGGAGGGGGAGGCGCGCGCCGCCGCCCGTTCCTCACCGGCACGGTCCGGCGACCGGCCGCCCCTCTCGTCGGTGTGGCCGTGCTGCTGACGGTGACCCGGCTGGCGACGGTGACCCGGCACGGCGGCGTGAGCTGGGACGAGGCGCTGTACATCAGCCAGGTGGGCCCCCGGTTCCCGGCCGCCGCGTTCAGCGCGCCCCGCGCGCGGCATCACGTACCTCATCGCCCCCGCCGTCGCGCTGACCGGGTCCCTCGCCCTGCTCCGCGCCTACCTGACCCTCCTCAGCGGTGCGGGGATCGTCCTCGCCTTCCGGCCATGGCTCACCCTGTTCTCGCGGCGCGTGGTCGTCCCGGCGGCGGCGCTGCTGTTCGGCACCCTCTGGGTCACCGGCTTCTACGGGTCGGAGGTGATCCCCAACTTCTGGGTGGCGGTGGCCGGAGCCGCCATGACCGGCTGGTTCGTCCGCGCCGCCCGCTCGGGCGGCACGGCCGCGTACGCCGGGCTGGCGACCGCCGGGGCCGTGGCGGCGCTCATGCGGCCCGGTGACGCCGTCTGGATCTGGGTACCGCTCCCGGTGGCCGCGCTGCTCGTGCACGGGTGGCGGCCGCCCCGGTCTCCTCCTCGCCACGGTGGCGGGCCCGATGCTCGGGACCGCGCCCTGGATCATCGAGGCGTTCC
>NZ_JBHLZP010000542.1:0-5276 GCF_042429965.1 Actinoallomurus acaciae | reverse complement strand
CGCCGCCCGAGTCGCCGGCGCGCGGCGTCCGCTCCGGCCCGGCCTCACCCGTGCGGCCCGGCCCGATCCCCTCGCCCGCGCCCGAACACGAGGGCCGCGACGACGAGAGCCGCGGGATCCGCCGGATCTTCTCCGGCGGCGGTCAGGGAGACGGCGACTACGAGCAGCGGGTGCGCACCGCGTTCGAGGGCGCGCGCCGGGTCGTCGTCCTCGGCTGCACCGGCGGTGCCGGGCAGACGGTGACCGGGCTGATGCTCGGCCACACCTTCGCCCAGCACCGCGGCGACCGCATCGTGGCGGTGGACGTCAACCCCGGCTCCGGGGCCATGGCACGGCGCACCCGCAGCGAGACCCGTGAGACGCTCACGTCGCTGATCACACACGCCGAGCAGGTCACCGGCTACCAGATGATGCGCCGCTACACCTCCGTGGCCAAGTCCGGGCTGGAGGTGGTCGCGGCGGGCAAGAACCCGGTCCAGGCCCTCGACGACCGCGACTACGCGCTCGCGATGCGCACGCTCGACCGCTTCTACGCGATCACGCTGCTCGACGCCGCGGCCGCGGTCGTCGCCCGGGTGCTGCCGTACGCCGACCAGATCGTGCTGGTCGCCCCGGCCAGCTCCGACGCGCCGCGGGCGGTCGCGATGACGTTCGAGTGGCTCGACGGGCACGGGTATGAGGACCTGCGCTCGAAGGCCGTCACGGTGATCAACGGAGTGAGCCGCCGCAGCATGGACGACGTCGAGCAGGCCGAGTCGGTCGCGCGCGGCCGCTGCCGGGCGCTCGTGCGCATCCCCTGGGACGACCATCTCAGCCTCGACCGGGCACCGCGCAACGAGCTGCGCGCTCTGCGCGCCTCGACCCGGAAGGCCTACATTGCGCTCGGCGGCGTCGTCGCCGGCGGTCTCGTCCAGGTACCCGACCGCTACCCACGGCAGGAGGCCTCGCGATGAGCCCGTCGCCAGGCGGTGCGTGCAGAGCGCGGCCGAAGACCGTGTGGCCGAAACACCTGTCCGTCCGCGGAGTGAGTAAGGAGCGGGGAGCCACCGAATGAGTAGGACGTCCAAGGTCCGCAGCAGGCTGGCCGTGCGGTATTTCGACGACCGGATCCTGCTCACCGACAACGCGGCGTGGGCGTACTTCCGGCTGCCGACGGTGTCGTACGAGTTCACCACGGCCGAGGAACGCGAGGCCCTCGCCACCAACATCACCATCGCGATGGCCGGCATCCGCATGCAGGACGCCGAGATCCATCTGCGGATCGCCCACCGCACCTACCCCGCGGCCGAGTGGGCGCTGGCGCTCGACCAGACCTCCGACGGCGGTCCGGGCTGGCGCGACTACCTCGAGGAGATGTACGCGCACGTCTGGTCGAAGGACTTCTGGACCAAGGAGGTCTACCTCGGCGTGCGGCTCGGCCCCCGCGGGGTCGGCGCACAGCTGTCCGGGGGAGCCTTCCGCCAGCTGTTCGGCTTCTACAAGCGCAGCGAAGAGGCACTCGGCCTGCACGACGACGCGATCTCGGCCAAGGAGATCGGGCGCTGGACCGAGCAGGCGGAGCGGATCGGCCGGGCGCTCAGCGGCAGCGCGCTGTACGCGCGGCACGCGTCCTCGACCGAGGTCGCCTGGCTGTTCCAGCACGCCGCCAGCGGGGCGCTCACGGACCCGCCGCCGTCGGCCACGCCGCGCCGCACCTGGGGCGCCGGCGAGATCGAGACCCTGGTCGAGGGGGCGATCATCAACGGCCGGTCCTACCTGCGGATGGAGCAGCCGGTCGGCTCGTCGTACGCCGCCTACCTGTCCTTCGCCCGGTTCCCGGACCTGATGCCGTTCCCCGACGGCGAACCGTGGCTGCACTTCGCCGACGCGCTGCCGTTCCCGGTCGAGGTGTCGGCGCGGATGAAGCTCGTCCCGCCGGCGAAGGCCTCCAAGGACGTGTCGCGCAAGCTCGCGCACGCCCGCGACATGGACCAGCACATCCGTGAGGCCGGCGCCGAGGCGCCCATCGCCCTGGCCGAGCAGATCGACGCCGCCCGCATGCTCGAGCACGGCATCACCAAGGAGCGGCTGCCGTTCGTGTACGGCTGGCACCGGCTGATCGTCTCGGCGCCGACCGAGGAGCTCCTCCAGCAACGCGTCGACGCCGTGGTCGAGCACTACCGCGACCTCGGCATCGACATCGTGTGCTCGACCGGCGACCAGTTCTCCCTGTTCTGCGAGTCGTTGCCCGGCGACCGGATCCGGGTCAACGCCTACGCGCAGCGGCAGCCGCTGCGCACGATCGCCGGCGGCATGCCCACCGCAACGGTCGACCTGGGCGACCGGCTCGACGAGAACTCCGCCGGATGGGTCGGCCCCTACATCGGCGAGACCCTCGGCCGCGCGCGCTCGGTGGTGCACTTCGACCCGCTCGTGGCCGCCGCCCGCAACCGGCCCACCGCGGTCGCGATCACCGGCGAGCCCGGCGGCGGGAAGACGACGCTGGCGCTGCTGCTGATCTACCAGATGGCGCTGCGCGGGGTCACGGTCGCCGCGATCGACCCCAAGGGCGACGCGGAGTCCCTGGTCGAGCTGTTGAGACGACGCGGCCGTCGTGCCCGCGTGCTGCCGCTCGGCTCGGCCGCGCCGGGCCTGCTCGACCCGTTCAGCTTCGGCGACGACCTCGCGGCCAAGAAGACCATGGCGACCGAGACGCTGCGGCTGCTGCTGCCGCGGATGTCGGAGGAGCGCGAGTCGGCGATGATCCAGGCCGTGGGCGCGGTGGCCAACCAGCCGCAGCCCTCGCTCGGCAAGGTCGTCGACTATCTCGACGCCTCCGACGACCCGGCGTCGAAGAACCTCGGCGCCGTGCTGCGCTCGATGTCGGAGATGCGGCTCGCGCGGCTGTGCTTCGACCCGTCCGGCGGCGAGCGCATCGACACGGCCGGGTGGACCACGGTGTTCACCCTCGGCGGCCTGACCCTGCCCGACGTCGCCATCAACCGCGACGACTACTCCTACGAGCAGCGGCTGTCGGTCGCACTGATGTACCTCGTGTCGCAGTTCGCGCGGCGGCTGATGCACGGCCTCGACCGTCACCTGCCGAAGGCCATCTTCCTCGACGAGGCATGGGCGATCACCCAGACGCCGGAGGGCGCCAAGCTGATCCCCGAAGTGTCACGTATGGGGCGATCCCGGAACACCGCCTTGATCCTGGTCTCACAGAACGCCGGGGACCTCTTGAATGAACAGGTGACGAACTGCCTGTCGTCGGTCTATTCGTTCCGCTCGACGGAGCGCAACGAGGTCGGCAACGTGATGGCCCTGCTCGGCGTGGAGAACTCCGACGAGCACCGGGCGGTCCTGCGGAACCTCGGCAACGGCGAGTGCATCTTCCGCGACCTCGACGGCCGCGCGGGCCGCATGGGGGTCGACCTCGTCTCCGACGAGCTTCTTCGCTGGCTCGACACCAACCCCACGCGCTCCAAGCCCGGAGAGACCGCGGCCCCGGACGGCCGCGGTGAGAACGGGTCGCCCCCCGGCCCGCACAACGCTTCGCACGACCCGGCGACCGAAGCCACCCAGGAGGTCCCGCGATGAGGGTGCCCCCCACCCGCCGCCGGCGAAAGGCGACGGGGCCCAAAAAACCCCGACGGAAGCGCAGGTCGCTTCTCATCCTCTGCCTGATGGCCGTCTTCGTCCTCAGCCCGCTCGGCGTCGCCAGCGCGGCACCGGCTCCTCCCCTTCCGTCGGCGCCGGGATCGAATCCGAACGACGCCTGCTCGCCGGCCGACCATCCCTCCCCGGAGGAGTACGGGTCCGGCATCGACGGCATGGTCAAGCCCCCCGACTACCCCAGCCAGCAGCTGCAGAAGTCGCCGTCGGAACGGCTGACCTACTACGACCGTTACGGCACCGAGGGTCAGTCGTGGCACGCCGTCGACATGGGCTGCTCGGACGCCATGGCGATGGTGGGAAACTCCATCTCCAACGTGGTCTTCACACTGGCGAAGGCCTTCGACCGGACGACCATCACCATCTACCAGGCGGCGGCCTCGGAGTCGTTGCTCGGCTGGTTGAAGAAGACCGTCGACGGTGTCATCAAGGGCATGGGCAACACCTTCGGCGCCAAGTACTGGTCGTGGGTGGTCATCCTCGGCGCGTTGTGGCTGGCCTGGTGGGGACTGATCCGGCGACGAGCGAGCCGGGTCGCGGAGGGCACCATCTGGATGGTCATGGCGATGGTGGCCCTCGTCTGGCTGATCGGCAGACCCAGCGACTTCACGACGCTCGGCACGAAAGTGTCCAACGGCGCGACGGCGGCCTTCAACGCCGCGCTGCCACAGAGCAACGCCAACGCCTCGGCCTGTATCCCCGGCGGGCCCGCGGCGCAGCAGGCGGTGCAGAACGACGCGGTGACGCGTAACGCCAACGGCCTGTGGGTGACGTTGGTCTGCAAGCCGTGGCTGATGGGCGAGTTCGGCACCGACGACGCGAAGAGCAAGATCGTGCAGGACAACGGCGCGAGGCTGTTGTCGTCGCAGGCGGTCGACCTCAGCGAGACCTACTCGGGCAAGAAGCCGGACATCAACCAGAAGGCGGATGACTACAAGGCCGTCACCAAGAACATCAAGGACAACTATCCCGGCGTCTATCCGCTCTTCCAAGGGAAGAACTGGACATCGCGCCTGGCGGTCTCCTTCGGTGCACTGCTCGCGGCGCTCGTCGCCGGCCTGCTCGTCCTCATCATCGCGGTCATGCTGATGGTGCTGAAGATATCGTTCCTGCTCCTGTTGGTGGCGGGGCCGATCTTCCTGGGGATCGGCATCCATCCGGGGATCGGGCGGGTCATCGCCATCCGGTGGTTCGAGCTGTTGCTGTCGACGCTGCTGAAACAGGCGGCGCTGATCGGGGTGCTCGCCCTGCTGCTGTGGTGTTACGGCCTCGTCATGGCGGAGAGCCTGCCGTGGGGTTTGCAGATCCTGCTCATCTCCCTGGTGACGCTCGCGGCGTTCATCTACCGCAAGCCGTTCCAGCATCTCTTCGCCGCCGTCGGCTACTCGGCCGTGGGTTCACGCAGGAGCGAGGAGCATCTCGAGCAGGCCGTACGGGAGACGCGCAAGCGGACCACCGCGGTCGCCACGGCGGCGGTGCCCGGGGCCGCGGGCTATCGGTTCGGCCGCTGGGGGGCGAAGCGGGAGACCGGAGCCACGACGACGGCGCCGAGCCTCGTCATGATCGACGACGCGCGCGACGGCGAGCAGGCCGGCGGCGCCCCGGCCGGGTCCGAGCGGCGG
>NZ_JBHLZP010000541.1:0-5281 GCF_042429965.1 Actinoallomurus acaciae | reverse complement strand
GAGTCCGGCGGCGGCGAGCACCGGCATGAGCGGCCACCACGCGGCGGACGGCGCCACGTGCCACGTCGTCCCGGTGCAGGGGCGGCACAGCAGCCGGTCGTTGAGCGCGTGCAGCTCCATCCGGACGCCCTCGGGATGCCAGCCGAGGCCGCCCTCGGTGCGGCTGGACGCCCGCAGCCGCTGGAGCGGCCCGCCGAACCGCGTGTACGCCTCGATCACCCACGGGACGGAACCGGCCACCGATCCGGCGACCACCGCCGCCAGTGCGATGCGGCGCCGCCTCGGCGCGAACGCGATCGCGCCGAGCAGCGGGAGCACGAGCCACACCGCGTCACCCGGCCGCATGAGCGCGACGAACGCCAGGCTCAGCGCTAGCCAGACCGGCGCGAGCCGGTTGGTCCCGCGGATCGTGTGCGCGAACCAGCCGACGGCCGCCACCGCCCCGTACGCGACGTAGACGTTGGGCATCACCTCGTTGCCGTAGAACTGCGACACCCAGAGGACGGCGAGCAGCAGCGCGGCCAGCGCCACGGTGACCGGCCGTAGCAGGCGGGTCCAGGGCCAGTACGCGAGGACGAGCCCGGCCGAGGACAGCGCGGTCATGTAGAGGCGCAGCCCGGTCAGCGAGGAGGTCAGCCCGACGACCGGGGCGACCAGCAGGGTGATGCCGCGGGCCCGCGGAGCGCTGAAGAACGCGGTCGGCACGTGCGGGCTGACCTGACTGACGTACACGGTCTCGTCCCAGCCGAGCTCGATGCGCGTGGTGACGGCCACGACCTGCGCGGCCGCGTACAACGCCGCGACCAGGATCAAGGGGAGGCCGGGGTGGGTCAGGTGCCTGCCGTACCGGTCACGGGGGTTCACCCTACAGATTGTAGGGTCGCCGCCATTTCCGTGTATCCGGTGGGTCAAGGCCCGGCGTGTCCACGGGGCCGTCCGAGATGACGGACCACCTCGGCGGCCGCACCCGTCACGCGGCGTGGCGCGGGTCCTCCGAGCGTCGGCACGACCGCGACACGCCACGGTACGCGGGTGAATCGGCGCGTTCACCCCGCGCTGACCAACCGGTCCCTACAGTGGCCTCGACGATCATTGGCCGGGGACACCGGCCCGCGACTCATCGAGGCGGAACACCATGCTCAGCGATCATCTGGCCGTCGCACCCGGACTGCACACCGCAGCCGTGGCATGCGCCAAGGCGGACCCGGTGCTGTTCGCGGCCCTGCTCGGCTGGGCGTGGTGGGCCGCACGGCGGGAGCGGGCATCGGTCATGGCCGCCGCGCTGTGGGCGCCCATCGGCGCCCTGGCCGCGGTGGCGGCGAACGAGCCGATCGAGCGGATGCCCACCGTGAAGTGGACCGCCTTCCACGGCCTGGTCGTGCACTCCTCGGACCTGCCGGCGCCGAGCGACCACGCCGCCCTCGCGGCGGCGACGGCCGCCGGCCTGTTCCTGGCGGGCCGCAGATTCGGCCTGGCGGCGGCCGGCGCCTGGCTGCTCATGGCCGTCGCGCTCACCCTTGCCGGAGCCGCGCCGGACGACATCGCCGGCGGCACGGTCGTCGGCGTCACCGTGACGCTGATCGGTTACGTGCTGTTCGAGGGCCCGATGAAACGCGCCGTGGTCTGGCTCCGCCGCACCCGCCTGCGCTCCTTCACGGGCGAGGGAAAGACCTCCTGACTCGAGAGCCCACCCGGCCGGGTGCCCCATGCGCGGTGCCCGGGAGACGCCGCGTCGTCATCGGTCGCCGCTCAGACCCGGCCGCCTTACGGCACGCCCGCGACGGGTGAGGGCTGTGGGCGGGCTCTGGACGGTGGTCTCTCAGCAGGGAGTGCCGCGGGGGAGCTGGTAGCTGCCGCCGAGGCGGTAGCGGCCGGGGACCGGGGCGTACAGGCGGGTCCAGTCGCCGGCCTCGGTCAGGCAGCCCGGGCCGCCGTCGCGTACGCCGACCCACGGTGACCATGGCACCCGGATCAGCACCCAGCCGCTGGACGGCACGTTGATGTCGAGCTCCCCGTCATCCGCGCGGGCGACCGTGGCGGGCGGGTCGGCCAGCGGCTCGGGGTCGGTCAGCTCGTACACGCGCCAGTTCGCGTCGTGCCAGATCTGCTTCAGCCACGGTTGCCCGGCGGCCACGAGGCGGGCCTCCTCCATGGCCTGCCAGTCGGGCGTGGAGTCCGAGAGCACCACGTAGCGCACGGCCCACTTCCTGAGCCAGGCGTGGTACGTGTCGGGCGTGAGGGTGCCGTCGTAGAAGACCGGGTTGCGGTCGACGTCGGCCTGGCGGTTCCAGCCGCGCGCGAGGTTCACCACCGGGGCGAACTCCGACGACTCCAGGTGGGTGCGCTCGGGCACGACCTCGACCCGGCCGCGGTCGGCGTCGAGGTCGCGCAGCTTCGCCAGCACGCCGGCGGTGTGGCCGTCGGGTGTGCCGGTGTTCACCACGTCGAAGACCGGCCGGATCACCTGGGAGATGACCGTCGCGGCGAACGCCAGGTACAGGATGAGGATCCTGCGTTCCATGGCCGCAGCCAGCATCACCGCGCCGCCGAAGAGCAGCGCGAGCCGGTCCACGTTGCTGCCCACCTGCGACGGGATCAGCCACGTGAGGATGGTGCCGACCGCGTACACCACCGCGCCGACGCGGACGTTGCGCCAGGATTTGGGCGCGTAGAGCGCGAGGGCGACGGCGCTGGCGACCGGGGCCACGACGAGGAACCAGGGGAACGGCTGTACGCCCTTGAACGGGAACAGCAGCGCCGACAGGCCGACGACGAACGGCGGTCCGGCCGCCACGGCGTACGCCGGCCGGCGCCGTCGCGTCAGGAACAGCGCGGCGGCGGCCACCTCGAGGAACAGCCCCGCCACCGGACTCGCCAGCGTCGCCAGCACGCCGAGGGTGATCACGGCGGCGGCCCGCGGCGCGCGCGGCCCGCGCGCGGCGAACACCACCGTGATGGCGGCGAGGCCGAAGAACACGCCGAGGGCGAACGTCACCCGGCCCGACACCGCGTTGCACGACAGTGAGAAGGCGCCCCAGAGCGCGGGCGGCAGCGGCCGGCGGATCGCCGAACGCGTGAGGATCAGCGCGAAGAGGCCGGCCGACAGCGTGCCCGCGAGCACGCCGGTCGTGCGGACGCCCAGCAGGGCCATCAGGTACGGGGAGATCACGCTGTACGAGGCGGGGTGCATGCCGCCGTACCACGCGAAGTCGTAGGCCGAACCCGGATGCCGCAGGGCGAACTCGGCCCACGCGCTCTGGGCGGCGAGGTCGCCGCCGCCCTGCGCGAGGAACAGCGCCCACAGCAGATGCAGGATTCCGGCAATGCTCGAAGCGGCCACGACAGGGTGAAGCAGCCACCGCCGGTGGCGCACCGGTCGTGTCCGTAGCGCGTCGGCGGGGCGCGGCGCCTCCAGTGTGGCGGTCACAGCCCGGCCGCGCTCTCCGCTAGCCCGCGATGGGGCGGCTGGGGAGCGGGGGACATTCGGCCAATGATCAACGATCGCGGCCCCGAGGGCAAATCAAGCGAGTTGTGAAATCGGCTACATCACGCTTACCGCGGAATGAGGCATTGCGTTCCGCCGCCGTACGGGCGCCCAGTTGATCTTGAAGGCGCGGCAACGTAACCGCCAAGCGTGCACCAAGGGAAACCCAAGCGGACGGAAGCCCTGCTCGCGGGATTCGGCGATGATCCTCGTTCGCCTGTCGGGAGATAGGGGGTGGTTGCATACTTTTCGAAGCATTGCCGCGTTTACGCGGGAGGCCCTACGCTTTACCGGCGGTCCTGGTGATGCGCACCTCTCGACGCGACGCCACACGGGGCCTCGGGGCCGGCGACGGGAAAGGCGATTTCGTGACTCAGCTTGTCGTGGAGAGCAACGGTGTTTCGGTGGCTCTGGATCCACGACGTTCCTACCGCGTGGGCCGCGATCCGGGGGCGGACATCGTCGTCTCGGTCGAAGGCGTCTCGCGTTCCCACGCGACGCTGCGCTTCGAAGGCGGCCAATGGATCTTTGAAGACACGGGTAGCGCCAACGGGACGTACGACGGCGGCCGGCGGGTGCAGCGGGTCGCCGTGGCGCCGGGGACCCAGGTGCGGCTCGGCCACCCGGAGCAGGGCGTACTGGTCGCCTTCCGTACCGCGCCCGCGCCGGCGACGCGCTCGGGCTGATCGAGGACGACGTGGCCGTCATCGGCGCCGACCCGACGGACGTCGCCACGCGGGTCGTGGACCGGATGCTGTCGGGCGGCGGGGAGCTCGTCACCCTGATCACCGGGGAGGCGGCCGGCGGCCTCGCCGACGCCGTACGGGAGCACCTGCGCGGGCACCGGCTCGACGTCGAGGTCACCGTGTACGAGGGAGGACAGGAGCGCTACCCGCTGTTCATCGGCGTGGAGTGAGTCCGCCTCCGTGCGGGTGGTTCGGGAACGCCACGGGCCCGGACCCGGTAGAACTGTCGGTACCTGGCTGTCGGACGGCTGGAGGAAGGGTTCCGTGACGACACTCGAGCAGCCACTGGTCAAGGCGGTGGGGGCCAAGGCGGCCAAGAAGCTCGCCGCCCTCGACCTGGAGACCGCCGGTGATCTGCTGCGCCACTATCCCCGGCGCTACGCCCAGCGCGGCGAGCTGACCGACCTCGACAGTCTCGCCGAGGGCGAGTACGTCACGGTCCTGGCCGAGGTCGAGAAGATCCAGGGGCGCAAGATCAGCAAGAGACCCGGATACCTGCTCGAGGTCACCGTCACCGACGGCCGCGGCCTGCTCACCCTCACGTTCTTCGGCAAGGGCGCCTACATACCCGAGCGCGAGCTGCCGCCGGGCACACACGGGCTGTTCGCCGGGAAGGTGACGTTCTTCGGCTCCGGCCGCAACCTCAAGCGGCAGCTCGTCCACCCGGAGTACAAGCCGCTCACCGGCGGCGACCTCGCCGGCGCGGCCCGCGAGTTCGCCGAGGAGCTGATCCCGGTCTACCCGGCGGCCAAGGGGGTGACCTCCTGGCAGATCGCCGACTGCGTGCGCATCGTCCTCGACACCGCCGAACTCGGCGACGACGCCCTGCCCGGGCACGTGCGCGAACGCCACCGGCTCATCGGCCTGTCAGAGGCCTACCAGGGCATCCACCGGCCGCGCGACATGGCCGAGGCGGGCCGGGCGCGCAAGCGGCTCAAGTGGGACGAGGCGTTCGTGCTGCAGACCGCGCTGGCCCAGCGGAGGCGCGCGGCGGCCGAGCTGGCCGCGACACCCCGGCCACCGGCCCCCGAGGGCCTGCTCGCCGCGTTCG
>NZ_JBHLZP010000540.1:0-5305 GCF_042429965.1 Actinoallomurus acaciae | reverse complement strand
TACGGCAGATCATCGAATCGGTCAACGAGACCTTCAAAGGCCAACTCGACCTGAAACGACACCGTGGCCGCACCCCCAGCGGCGTGGCCGTCCGCGTCCTGCAACGCATCCTCGCACTGACCGCCGCCATCTGGCACAACGGTCACACCGGCCAGCCGACCATACGCACGCTGACCGCCTACGACCACTAAACCCCTTGGAATCGATCATCTAGGGGCGGGAGGCCATGTGGGTGAGCGTGATGAGGCAGAGAGCGTGCTTGCCGGTTCGTTCGCCCGGGATCGTCGCGCAGGGCGGTGAAGGGCGCCGGGCTCGTGAGCAGGTCCACGGTCTCGTCGCTGCCTTGGGGTGACGCGCGAGCGCGGCCGGCGGGTTCACCTCGGGTCGCCGCGCTCGCGCCGCCCGCACTGTAGGAGCCGGTGCCCTCGGTCCCGCCTCGGAACGAGCGCGTCCACTCCAGTCCCCTGGCGAGTGGCCGGGGGACCGATGGGCGGACGCGGTCGGGATCCGCGTCCGCCCACCGGAGTTCTATTCGCTGATGGTGTAGCTGTCGCCGTACACCTTCCAGGTCAGCGGCGGGGTGAAGTCGAGGTTTCCGTTGTTCAGGAAGACGCGCTGCTCGGTGTCGACGCGGCTGGTGTCGCTGTGCGCCTCCTCGCGTTTCATCGCGGCCTTTCTCGCGTCGAGGAACGCACCCAGATAGGTGACCTCGCTGCCGCCCTGTGCCGGGGGCCTGGCCTTCGCCAGGGCGGTCGCGCGGATTCCGCCGAAGCTGTCGGCGTCATCTCCCGGTCCGTGCATGACCATGGCGTCGTAGTAGATGAACTGCCCGAGCGCCCGTAGGCCGTCGCTCTTCGCCTGGCGGACGGCGGGGTCGAAGTACTCCGAGTCGCGCTCGTCGTCCTGGGCCTGCTGGAACGCCGGGTCGGCGGCGGCCTTGCGCCAGTCGGCGGGGAAGCCCGGGTCGAGTCCCTCGTGGGAGTCGGTGCCGTTCACCGCGCGCAGCGCCGGCAGGTACTTGGCCAGGACGTTGCCCGGCTCCGCGTCGGTGTAGGCCTGGACGACCTTGAGCATGTCGCCGGTGCCGGAGCAGAAGCCGATGATGCCGGCGGTGTAGCCGCGCCCGTCGTCGATGTCCTCGATGTACTTGTACTGCGCCCGCCAGTCGAGTGAGGAGTTCTCCGCGCTGGAGACCACCTGCATGGCGATGTCCTTCTCGTGCGGGTCGGTCAGGTCGACGGCGGTCGCCTGTCCGGAGAGCACGGCCGGCGTGCCGGCGGCATGTCCGTCGCCGGTAAAGGTCAGCAGGGCGGGCACGCCACCGGCGAGGAGGACGGCGAGGGCGGGGATCGTCCATCGAGCGGATTTCCGGGGCACGAATAATCCTGTCGGTCCGGGGGCGTGGGGCGAATAACGCTGGCGGCGAGTGACGGAGGATGCGCGATTCGTTAATGGCCTTCTTGGTGGGGAGGGCTGGGATAAAAGCATGAATTCTGGCTTGTTGTCAACTATTCGGTAAGGAAGGTACTTATAACAGAAAGTAGGCGTACGGATGCGGCCGACGCCGAACAGGACATCGGTGAAGACGGGTTTTTGTAGCCGGAGTTGTGCGCCTCGTAATGGCTTAAAGGATGAGGCCGCGGAGGTAGGCGGCCTGGCCGGCGTGCTGGGTGTCGTCGTTGATGACGCTGACGAGCCGTACGCCCAGCGTCACCGGCGGGTCCCACGCCTCGTCCACCACGCGGTCGAGGTCGGCGTCCTTCAGGCCGGCGACGTACCGCAGGGTCTGCTCGTGCACGGCGTCGTAGTAGCCGGTGAGGAGTTCCCCGGAATCGACGCGGACGGCCGTGACGGTACGGGCGTCGTGGCCGTACCCGGTGTCGGACGGTGGCAGCGGCAGGTCGAATCGCTCGGCCCACCCTCCGGCGGTCCAGGCCTGCTCGACGCCCGCGACGTCGGCGACATGGTCGTCCTGGACGCGTGTCAGGTGCCAGACGAGCCACGCGATCGAGTTGGCGTCGTCGGTCGGGCGCGTGGCGAGCTGGTCCGGCGACAGGCCGTCCACGGCCTCGTGCACGGTCTCGCGAACGCGCTCGAAGGCGTCGGTCAGCAGTTCGGCACTGTTCATCGGCTTGGTCCCTTCCTCGCCCGGTCGCGGCGCCCGGTCGGCCGTGGCCGGTCATCGGTCCGCTCGCTTCGAGGATGCCAGGCTCGAATCCGGCGCCGGGTGGGACCTGCCCGCGACTGCCGCCGCCTACTCCTGGTCGCGCAGCGCAGCCAGGACCTTCTCGATCCGCCGCTCGCGCGTCTCGGGCCTCTTCGCGCCGTCGATCGCGAGCACGTGCTGCCGCTTGCGGCTGAAGGACAGGCGGTCATAGGCGGCGCGGGCGACCGGATCGGCGTCCAGGGCGGCCGTGAGGTCCGCGGGCTCGGCCACCACACGGGGCTCGGTGTCGAGTTCCACCTCGACCACGACCTCCTCGCCGGTCACGACGCCTGCGGCCTGCCGGTTGGCGGTGCTGAGGCCGAGCAGGTGACGGCCGCGCATGATGGCGACGCGGCTCTTCCACGTGTGCCCGTTGAGCGTGATCGTCACCGCCGGCCGCCTGCCTCCGCCGAGCGCCTCCACGACCTCCGGAGGGACCTCCAGGCCCCTCATGGGCTCCAGCGGTTCGACGTGGGTTCGGAACTGCATGATCGCTCAGCGCAGTTCCTGGATGCGGACCATGTTGCCCGCGGGATCGCGGAAGGCACAGTCGCGCACGCCGTACGGCTGCTCGGTCGGCTCCTGGACGACCTCGGCGTCGCCGGCCTGCACCCGTTCGAAGGTGCCGTCGAGGTCGCGGGTGGCCAGCAGGATCCAGCCGT
Source organism: Actinoallomurus acaciae (assembly GCF_042429965.1). Taxonomy (NCBI): domain Bacteria; kingdom Bacillati; phylum Actinomycetota; class Actinomycetes; order Streptosporangiales; family Thermomonosporaceae; genus Actinoallomurus; species Actinoallomurus acaciae. Next base: position 2,437 of record NZ_JBHLZP010000540.1, on the reverse strand, counting down.
AGGTGCCCTTGGCCATCATCTCGGCGATGGTGCGGCGCTCGTCGTCGGTGATGCCGGGGTCGGCGGCCGGCGGCGCCAGGAGGATGGACGTGCCGGGCTGGTCCCTGGGGCCGACCGTGATCCAGCGCATCTTGCCGTGTCCGACGTCGCTGCGGACCTCGAAGCCGAGGGCGTCGCGATAGAAGGCCAGCGATGCCTCCGGGTCATCGTGCGGGAGGGAGCTGGCATGAATGGTGATGTCCATGGCATTCACGCTAGCTGCGCCTCGGTGACCTGCGCTTCTCGGTTCCTGATCGGTCGGGTGACCTGTTCGGCCACGTACGACGGCATCCCCGCCGCCCGGCGCCGGTAGACGCTCGGCGACACACCGGCCAGTTCGGTGAAGCGCGTGCTGAAAGCGCCCGGCGACGAGCACCCGACGGCGAAGCAGACCTCGGTGACGCTGAGGTCGCCGCGACGCAGCAGCGACATCGCGCGCTCGACGCGCCGCGTCATCAGATAGGCGTACGGCGACTCGCCGTAGGCGAGCCGGAACCGGCGGCCGAGGTGCCCGGCCGACATGTGCGCGCCGCGGGCCAGCGCCTCGACGTCCAGCGGCTGCGCGTACTCCCGGTCGATCCGGTCCCGGACGCGGCGCAGCCGCGCGAGGTCGCTGAGGCGCTGCGCCTCGGCGAGTGCGCGGCCCCACGAGGGGTGACACATGAGAGAGCTCCCTTCACCGACGCCCGGGTCAGCTCAGCGCCTGCTTCACCAGCGCACCGATCCTCTCCTCCACCTCGGGCGTCACCTCGGTCAGGGCGAACTCGGCCGCCCACATCGGGCCGTCGTCCAGCTTCGCCTGGTCGCTGAACCCGAGCGTCGCGTAGCGCGCCTTGAACTTCTCGGCGGGCTTGAAGAAGCAGACGACCTTGCCGTTCAGCGCGTAGGCGGGCATCCCGTACCAGAGCTTCGGTGCGAGGGCCGGCGCGCCGGCCGTGATGACGGTGTGGACGCGTTCGGCCATGATCCGGTCCGAGTCCCCCATCTCGGCGATCTTCGCGAGTACGTCCCGCTCCGCCTCCGCCGCCTTGTCCGCCCGCGAGCCGCGGCGCGACGCCTTCTTCATCTCCTGGGCGTGGTCCTTCATCGCGGCGCGCTCTTCGGCCGTGAACCCCTCGTACGTGCTGCTCATGGTGGATTTCTCCCTTGAAGTGACTGTGGTGACCTGTGTGCCCATGTCGTCCGGCTCAAGGCGATGCGGTCTCCGCCGCATGACTGATAAGAGGCTAGGAACGGTCTGGTGACCCGCGCTTCTCGATTCCTGACCATCTGGTCGCCCGGCGTGGCGTCGGCCAGGCCGGGTAGCGCTGCTCGTGAACCGAAGCGCGGACCGAGGGGAGAGCCGGATGGACGGCGGGCGGGTCGTGGTGGTGACCGGCGCGAGTGGAGGGATCGGCCGGGCGGCGGCTCGGGCGTTCGCCGCTCAGGGGGACAAGGTGGCCCTGCTGGCGCGGGGTGAGACCGGCCTGAACGCGGCGGCCGAGGACGTGCGCGCGGCCGGCGGTGAGGCGCTGGCGATCCCTGCGGACGTGGCCGACTACGAGCAGGTACGTGCCGCCGCCGAGCGTGCGGAGGCCGTGCTGGGGCCGATCGACGTGTGGGTGAACGTGGCGTTCAGCTCGGTCTTCTCCCAGTTCGTCGACATCGAGCCGGCGGAGTTCAAGCGGACCACCGAGGTCACCTACCTCGGCTTCGTCCACGGTACGAAGGTCGCGCTGGACCTCATGCTGCCGCGCGACCACGGCACGATCGTGCAGACCGGGTCGGCCCTGGCCAAACGCGGCATTCCGCTCCAGTCGGCGTACTGCGGCGCCAAGCACGCCGTCCAGGGCTTCCACGAGTCGCTGCGCACCGAACTGCTGCACCGGGGCACCGGCGTACGGACGACCATCGTGCACATGCCGGCGGTCAACACCCCGCAGTTCGACTGGGTGGAGTCGCGCCTGCCGAACCACGCCCAGCCGGTGCCCCCGATCTACCAGCCGGAGGTCGCCGCGCGGGCGCTGCTGTACGCCGCGGACCATCCGGAGCGGCGGGAGTACTGGATCGGCGGGAGCACCGTGGCGACCCTGCTGGCGAACCGGGTCGTTCCGGGGCTGCTGGACCGCTACCTCGCCCGTACGGGCTTCGACTCCCAGCAGACCGACCGGCCGCGCGACCCGCACCAGCCCGCCAACCTGTGGAGGCCCGCCGACGGCAAGGACGGCCACGACTACGGCGCGCACGGATCCTTCGACGACCGGGCCCATCCGCGCAGCTACCAGATGTGGGCCGCACAGCACCCGGTCGCCGTGGCGGCGGCCGCGGGCGGGGCGCTGGGCCTGGCCGCACTGGGCCTGCTGCGGCGGCGGTGCCGGTGAGGGGTCTTGCCGCGGTGCGGTTCGCGTGGGGTGGGCTG
>NZ_JBHLZP010000539.1:0-5310 GCF_042429965.1 Actinoallomurus acaciae | reverse complement strand
CGAAGAGGTGCTCAAGGGCGCCGACATGGTCTTCGTCACCGCGGGTGAGGGCGCGAGGGCGACGGCGCCGGCGCGGACGGCCTGGGGTTCGTCGGGCTGCTGATCGGCGAGGGCGGCGACACCGGCGCGTTCGTCGAGCGCACGCTCGGCCCGGTCATCGCCTACGACGAGCGCCGGGGAACGGCGCTGACGCGGACGATGGCGATCTACTTCGGCACCGGGGGCAGCCTCGCGCGTACCGCCGAGCGGCTCCACATCCACACCAACACCGTCACCCAGCGGCTGGAGCGGATCGGCCGGCTCATCGGCGCCGACTGGCAGCAGGCCGACCGGGCGCTGCAGATCCAGCTCGCGCTGCACCTGCACCGCCTGCGCGGCAGCCTCACGCTCTGACCGGCTCGCCGTTCTCCCTCTCGTCGACGGGTACGGCGGCGGGAGCGCGACGGTCGGCGGTCAGCCACGCGACGGTGCCCCAGATGCCGCGCCGGAAGACCAGCACGGTGACCGCGAACACGGTGCCGGTGACGATGCCGGTCTCCTCGAAGCCGGCCGTGGACAGGTAGTCGCCCAGCTCGACGATCAGGCCGGCGCCGATCACACCGCCCCACAGAGTGCCGATGCCGCCGAGGACGACCATCATCACGACCTGGCCCGAGGTGGTCCAGTAGACCTCCTCCAGCGAGACGAAGCCGTGCCCGACGGTGAACAGTCCCCCGGCCAGCCCGGACAGCGCGGCGGACAGCACGAACGCCAGCAGCTTGTACCGGTCGACCGGGTAGCCGAGCGCGCGGGCGCGCGCCGGGTTGTCGCGCACCGCGACCAGCACCCGGCCGAACGGCGAGCGCACCACACGCCAGGCGAACCACAGCCCGAGCACGGCGATCGGCAGGCCCGCGTAGTAGAAGAAGAACGGGTCGGACAGGTCGACGCCGAAGAAGTCGCGCGGGATGCCCTGCAGCCCGTTCTCCCCGCCGGTCAGGCCGCGCCACTGGTTCGCGACGAAGTAGACCATCTGCGCGAACGCCAGCGTCACCATGGCGAAGTAGATGCCGGTGCGCCGCACCGACAGCCAGCCGATCGGCACCGCCAGCACGGCCGCGGCCAGCGCGCCGCCCAGTATCGCGACCGGGAACGGCAGCCCGCTGTGCAGGGCGATCAGTCCGGTCAGGTACGCCGAGGCGCCCCAGAACGCCGCGTGCCCGAACGACAGCAGCCCGGTGAAGCCGAGCAGGATGTCGACCGCCACCGCGAACAGCGCCCAGCAGACCATGTCCATCGCGACCGGCGGATAGATCATCCACGGCAGCGCGAGCGCCACCAGCAGGCCCGCGGCGAGCAGGACGGGCCGGGCGGCCAGCCTCTGGAGGATCACGCGACTCCCTCCTCGCGTCCGAACAGCCCGGCGGGCCGCCAGAGCAGGACCACGACCATGAGGATGAACACCAGCGTCTGCGACAGCGACGGCACGTAGAAGTTCGTCACGGCGGTGAGCACGCCGACCGCGAAGCCGGACACCACCGAGCCGAAGATCGAACCGAGTCCGCCGATCACGACCACCGCGAAGACCGCGATGATCAGGTCCGATCCCATCAGCGGGTTGACCGCGCGCATCGGCGCGGCCAGCACCCCGGCGAGCCCGGCCAGCGCGACCCCGGCGCCGAACACCGGGGTGACCCACCGCCCGACGTCGATGCCGAGCGCGCGGGTCAGCTCCGGCCGTTCGGTGGCGGCCCGGACGATCATCCCCGCTCGCGTACGGGACAGCACGTACCAGACCACCAGGCAGGCGACCACGGCGACGCCGAGCACGAACACCCGGTACGAGGGGTAGGAGAACAGCCCGAGGTTCACCGAGCCGGACAGCGCGGACGGGCGCGGGTACGGCTGCGACTGCACGCCGTACTCCCGTTTGACCAGGTCCTGCAGGACGAGCGCGATCCCGAAGGTGAGCAGGAAGTTGTACAGCGGGTCGAGCGCCGCGAGCCGGCGGACCAGCAGGCGCTCGACGACGACGCCGACGAGCCCGAGCGCGACCGGAACGACGGGCAGCGCGATCCAGAAGCTCACGCCCCAGTGGTCCAGCAGCACGTACGCGCCGAAGGCACCGAGCATGTAGAACGCCCCGTGCGCGAAGTTGACCACGCCGAGCATGCCGAAGATGACCGCCAGGCCGAGGGCCAGCAGGGCGTAGAACGCCCCGCTGACCAGGCCGTCGAATGCCTGCTGCAGCATGTCAGAGCCGGCAGGCCGGGTCGGCCGGCTGGAAGGCCTGCGCCGCCGGGACGGTCTTGAGGATCTTCTCGTAGTCCCAGGGCTCCTTGACCTCCGCGGACGGCTTGACCTGGGCGAGGTAGGCGTCGTGCAGCAGGAGGTGGTCCTGCGCGCGGATCTGGGCGTTCTTGGCGAACACGTCGCCGAACTTGTAGCCCTCCAGCTGCTTGACCACGGCGTCGGACTTGTCGGTACCGGCGCGCTGGACCGCCTCCAGGTACTGCAGGGCGGCGGAGTAGTTGGCCGCGTGCGCGAAGGTCGGCCGCTTGCCGGTCCTGGCGAGGAACCGGTCGGCCCACGCCCGGTTGTCGGGGCTCGCGTTCCAGTACCAGGCGTCGGAGAACTTGGTACCGGCGAGCGCGTCCGGGCCGACCGAGTGGATGTCGGTGAGGAACATCAGCCCGATGGCCAGGCCGATGCCCTTCTTCCTCAGCCCGTACTCGTTGTACTGCTTGACGAGGTTGACCAGGTCACCACCGGCCTGCATGGCGCCGAGCACCTGCGGCCTGGGGTTCAGCCCGGGCGCCTTGAGCAGGAACGTGGAGAAGTTGTCGCTGGGGAACGGCGTCGGGTCGTTCTTGACGATCGTGCCGCCGGCGCCCTTGATGGCGGCGCTGAAGCTCTTGGTCATGTCCTGCCCGAACGCGTAGTCCGGGTAGATGATGTACCAGTTCTTCGCGCCGTCCCTGGTGACGGTCTCGCCGGTGCCGTGCGCCAGCATGTAGGTGTTGTAGCCGTAGTGGAACGTGTACCTGTTGCACTGCGCGCCCTCGAGCGCGGTGGTGCCCGCGCCGATGTCCATGAAGATCTTCTTTTTGGACTTGGCGATGTTCGCGACCGCGAGCGCGGCCGAGGAGGTCGGCACGTCGAGGATGATGTCGGCGTGCTGCCGGTCGTACAGCTCCTGGGCCTTGGAGCTCGCCACCTCGGGCTTGTTCTGGTGGTCGGCGGTGGTGACCTCGATCTTCTTGGCCACGGCCTTGTCGCCGTACTTGGCCTTGAAGTCGGCGATCGCCATCTTGACCGCCTCGACGCTGGCCTTGCCGGACAGGTCGGCGTAGACGCCGGACTGGTCGTTCAGCACGGCGATCTCGATCTTGCCATCGCTGATCTTCCCGCCGCCTCCGCCGGGTCCGCCGTTGCATCCGGCGGCGAGCAGTGCCACCCCGGCGGCCAGCGCGACCGTACGGCCGAATGGTCTCATCGCGTTCTCCTTCAGATTCCGAGGTAGCCGAGGAGCTCGTGCTCGCGGGCCCTGACCTCGGCGTTGTCCATCGATTCGGCGATCCGGCCCTCGGCGAGCAGGTAGTGCCGGTCGGCCACAGTGGCGGCGAAGTGCACGTTCTGCTCGATGAGCAGGACGGTGACGCCCTGGTCCTTGACGTCGCGCAGGATCCCGCCGATCTGCTGGACGATCAGCGGGGACAGGCCCTCGGTGGGCTCGTCGCACAGCAGGAGCCGCGCGCCCGTGCGCAGGACCCGTGCCAGCGAGAGCATCTGCTGCTCTCCGCCGGACAGCCTGGTACCCGGCGACCGCCGGCGTTCGCGCAGGCGGGGGAAGGTCTCATAGACCTGGTCCAGCGACCACGGCTTCGGCCCGGCCACCGGGGGCAGGAGGAGATTCTCCTCGACCGAGAGGTTCGCGTAGATCCCCCGGTCGTCGGGGACGTAGCCGAGCCCGCGCCGCGCCCGCCGGTGCGGGGCGAGGCGTGACACGTCCGCGCCGAGGAACTCCACGGTGCCCTCGGCCTGGGCGTGCAGGCCCATGACGCAGCGCAGCAGGGTCGTCTTGCCGGCCCCGTTGCGGCCGACCAGCGTGACGATCTCGCCCTCGCCGACCTCCAGGGACACCTCGCGCAGCGCCCGCGCCTCGCCGTACCAGGCGGACAGGCGGTCAATCCGAAGCATCGGCGTCTCCCAGGTAGGCGGCGACGACCCGGGGGTCGCGACGGATCTCGGCGTACGGCCCCTCGGCGAGGACACGGCCCGACTGCAGGACGGTGACCTTGTCGGCGAGCGAGGCGACGACGTTCATGTTGTGCTCGACCAGGACGACCGTGCGGCCGTCGCGGACGCGGCCGATCAGCTCGACGGTGGCGTCGACGTCCTCGGCGCCCATGCCCGCGGTCGGCTCGTCCAGGAGCAGCACCTTCGGGTCCAGGGCGAGGGCCAGCGCCAGTTCCAGCGCCCGTTTGTGCCCGTACGAGAGCGCGCCCGCGTGCGTCTCGGCCAGGTCGGCGAGGCGCACCTGTGCGAGCAGGTCCCGCGCGGTGTCGCCGAACCGGCGCAGCAGCTTGTCCGAACGCCAGAACCGCCAGCCGAGCCCGGTGCCGCCCTGCAACGCCAGCTCGACGTGCTCACGGGCGGTGAGCTGCGCGAACAGGCTCGTGATCTGGAAGGACCTGGCGACCCCGAGGCGGGCGATCCGCTCGGGCGACCGGCCGGCCAACTCGTGCTCGCCGAACGTGACGCGTCCCGCCGTCGGCCGCAGGAAGCCGGTGAGCAGGTTGAACAGCGTCGTCTTTCCCGCGCCGTTCGGGCCCACGAGCGCGTGCACGCCGCCTTCGGGGACGTCGAGGTCCACGTCGTCGACCGCGCGGAAGCCGCGGAACTCCTTGGACAGGCCCCGGGCGCAGAGAACCGCCGCCATCCGCTCTCCTGTTTCGCCGTTGTCATGTCGTTCGTTGACCGGGAACCCTAGGACGCGGTCCGGTGGCCGACCATGTGCCGCGAACACACATTCGGCCGCGGAGAGACGTTCCGCTCCTCCATAGGGGCCCGATCACCACGGCCGCGACCGCCGGGTCCGTACCGCCCATCGGTGGCTGATGTGGGCCACGCACACCTCCGGCGGCGCGAAAGTGTGGCGGCGGCCGATGGAACGCGGCCGCCCGCGCGGTGACGATTACGGGCGTTCTCGGGGGGCGCCGACGACGCAGGGAGCCTCCATGCCGCGTACCCGCCTCCTCACCGCGCTGGCCCTGGGGCTCGCGCTCGCCGCGTCACCGGTCGCCGCGACCGCCGGCGGCGCCTCCCCCC
>NZ_JBHLZP010000538.1:0-5311 GCF_042429965.1 Actinoallomurus acaciae | reverse complement strand
ACACCTTCAACAGGTCATAACCGCTGGCACCGTCCATCTCGGCGATCAGCCCCAGCATCGCATGTCGCAGACTCATGCTTCTGAATGTACATGTCTATGTTGACACGTCACTAGTGAAGGATCTAGTTTCCACATGTCTGTTTAGGAATGTCATGCGGTTCTCGACACGGGAGGGTTCCCCCATGCTGTTGCACTACGCCCGTATGTACGCGCCCTGGATCCTGCTCGCGGTCGTGAGCGGCTGGAACGCCCAGGCCGGCGCCATTACCGGCCTTCTCGCGGCGGCCCTGCTCCTCGCCCTGGACCTACGCCGCCGTCGCCCGGCCGACTCCTTGATCCTGGAGATCTCCACCACCGTCTTCATGGCCCTGCTCACCGCACTCGCCCTTACCGCCCCCGGCTCGGGACTGCTGCACTACGGCGCGTCCATGGCGATCGGCTGGCTCGCCCTCACCGCCTGGGCGACCATCGTGACCGGCCACCCCTTCACCGAAGGCATCGCCCGCCGCGACGTCTCAGCCGACATCGCCGCCACGGAACTGTTCAAACGGATCACCCGCACCATCGCGATCGCCTGGGCGACCGGCTTCACCGCCACCGCCATCGTCCTGACCTTCGTCCAGCACGCCGCCCCGGACAACACCCTGCTCCTGGTCATCGTGAAGATCTGCGGCTTCACCATCCCGGCCGTCTTCACCGCCCGCTACCCCGAAACCGCCCAGAAGCGCTACTTCGCCGAACTCGAGACGGCGAACCCGACCACGACGCCGATGCCCCACCCGCAGTCGAACCGCTACTGACCGACCCCGGCGGCTCACCCGCGTTCGGTGTCAATCGATTGGGAGGTAAACGAAATGAGCATGGGCAGACCGCTCCTCGCCGCCGGCATGATGCTGATCGCAGGGTGCGGTTTCAGCGCAGGCGCCGGCAAATCCGTCGACAGGTCCGACGTCGAGCAACAGGTGGCCGATCGACTGTCGGCGACCGTTGGACAGAAGCCGACAGCGGTGACGTGTCCCGGCGACCTCAAGGCGAAAAAGGGCGCGAAGATGCGTTGCCGACTCGAGGCGTCGGATGGAACGAATTACGGTGTCACCGTCACCGTGACATCCGTTGACGACGGCAGGGCCGACTTTCGGATTCAGGTCGACGATAAACCGCTCTCCACCTAGCCGACCGGCCGCGCGGCAAACGTTCGTCGCCGCGCGGCCGGTCGTACGTTCGGGCACGCGTCGGGGCTACCTGATCACGCCGCCGTTGACCGGCAGCGTCACACTGCTGTGGGCGAGGTCCATCGTCAACCGCGTGCCGGGCGCCGGGCGGATCGTCGCCTCCTGGTCGCTTGACAGGATCATCACTCCGATGCGGTGGCCGGCGACGACGACGGAGTCCTTGGGCTGCATGTCGACGTCGAACGAGTAGAACCTGCCGGGCTTGATCGGCTGGGTCCGGGCATCCGAGGTCCGGTTCTCGGGATCCTGCCAGCCGCGAGTGAGGATGGTCCCCGGGCCGGTCGGCGGGTAGTCGACCAGTACGGCGGTCAGGTTCGCGTGCGCCTTGCCGAACGCCATCCGCACCGAGACCGACGGCGTGCCGCTGATGTGCACATCCCTGGTGAGCACCGGGGTCTCGTAGAGCAGCCGCGCGTTCGACGATGCGGCGTTCGCCGACGTCGCCGCGGTCACCGTGGCGTCGTCGATCAGGGTCTCGTCGCCCGTGGAGCCCTTGCCACCGGTCAGCCCGCCGACGCCCGGCGCACCCGCCGTGAAACGCAGCCTGTCGGGGGCGGTGCCCGGCACCGGCCACTCCGCGTACGGCACCGGGTTGAGCCGGGCCGCGCACTCCAGCGCGACCGTCGCGCCGTCCGCCACCTTCTCGCCGGCCGCGGTCGCCACCGGCGCGGACAGCGTGATGTGTCTGCTGTCGGGGATGCCGACGATGTCGCGGGTGACCGTCTTCACGGTGCCGTCCGCCGCGGTGACCGGGATGTTCGGTGTCAGGCCGAGCGTGAGCGGCCTCGAGTCGGCGACGGTGAGCGTCGTGGTGTTCGACTGGTCGCCCACCGCCGTGCTCTGCCGTACCGGGCAGGCGTTCGCCTCACGGACCACCCAGGCGCGCGGCAGCCTCTCGACGTCGTTGTGCACGCCGAACAGATAGCGGGTGAACCAGAGGTTCATGAACACATCCGGCGGCGCGCCGCCGTGGCCGCTCTGGTGGAAGTACAGCATGTGCGGCACGCCGAGTTTCTTGATCGCCCCGTAGAACTGCGCCATGTTCTTCGTCATGACGTTGAAGTCGTTGTTGCCGTGCGCGACGAGCACGGCGGCACGCACGTTGTGGACGTCCTTCATGTAGTTGCGGTCGTTCCAGAACGAGCTGTAGTCGCCGGTGGTCCGGTCCTGCCGCTCGGCCAGGTTCGCGATGACCGGCTTGCAGATGTTCTGGTCGGCCCGCGAGTACACGTCGTTGGCGAGAATGTCGAGGTCCTCGCCCTGGTACGTGAACGGCGCGCGCACCATGCCGTTCGCGCGGTAGTAGTCGTACCAGTCGGAGATGGCCGAGACCGGCACGATGGCCTTCAGGCCCTTGACGCCCGTCGTCGCGACCGCCTCGGGCAGCGTGCCGTTGTAGGACGTACCCGTCATGCCGACGTTGCCGGTGGTCCAGTCCGCGGAGACCCGGGCGTTCGAGGTGGGGCCGGCGAACGCGGGCACGCGTCCGTTGAGCCAGTCGACGACCGCCTTGCCGGCGTTCGTCTCGTTCGGGCCGCCGGACGTCGGGCAGCCGGTCGACTCGCCGGTGCCCGGAGACTCGGCGTGTACGACGGCAAAGCCGCGCGGCAGCCAGGTCGACTCGTAGATCGTGCTGATGATCGGGGTCGTGACCTTCGGCTGCCACGGCGGCACCGGCGGACGCGGAGGCGCCGGGTTGCCCAGTTCGTAGTCGACCGGCCAGAACGGCTCCGGGCCGATGCCGGCGTAGTACGGGCTGTCCTCGAGGATCACCGGTGCCTTGTAGTGGCAGGCCGGGTTCGCGGTCTCGGCCGGGCGGGTGATGTCGATGTGGATCCGGTCCGGCTTGCCGTCATGGTCGCTGTCGTCGTGGGTCTGCACCCACGCCTCGCCGCGGACCCAGTTCGACGAGTCGGCGGAGAAGACGCTCTGCGAGAGGCCGCCGGCGAAGGTGGGGGTGGCGCATCCACTCGCCGGTGGGGCCTTGGCGGCAGCGGGAACGGTCTCGGCGACAGCCGGAGTGGCCAGAACCCCGAGTCCGAGCACCGTCGTAGCCGCAGCGAGGATTGCAGCATTTTTCATCAAAAAAGCCTCCTTAGCAGGCTTTAATGACGTTAAAACGCAGTTATGGAGAAAGTCGTGTCGGAGATATGGCCATCATTGGACAGAATTTCGGGCTTGCGCGTGCCTTGAAGGCCGAGAGGACTGCGGTGTACGGCGCCGACTGAGCGGGGCCGCACGGGAGGCGCGCTGCGCGGCAAGCGGCAGTGAGCCACCCAGCCGGGCGCTCCACCGGGCCCGTACCGTCGAGCTCTCGCTACAGGGCTGACTTGGTGCAGGACGCTCCGCCGGTCTCGGAATCGGCGCGGGGCGTTCGGACGCTTGCCGCCCAGGAGCTCACCGGGGGCCGAGTCCCGTCTTTCCGTCGAGCAGTTCGCGAACGATGTCGAGGTGGCCGGCATGACGCGCGGTCTCCTCGATCATGTGGAGCACGATCCGGCGTAGGTCGGTGATCTCTTCTCCGAGCGGATCGGGGTGACGTCCGCGCGGGGGCGTCGACAGGGGCATCGAGGCGAGGATCGCGTTCGAGTGTTCGCACTGCGTGCGGTAGAACGCGAAGACCGCCGATGGCGGGCGTGAGGTGATCAGTGGAGTGTGGTCGTCGGGCCAGGGCAGCGGCTCGGCGGAGCCGGTGGCGATCTCCTGGAACCAGTGCCGCTCGGCGTGGCCGAGGTGTTCCACGAGCCCCAGGGGCGTCCATCCCGATGGCAGGACCGGAGTTGTCAACGCCTCGGTGTCGAGCCCGTCGACGATCGCCAGAACGCTCGCGCGTTGCGCCTCCAAGAACATCAACAGTGTGTTCTTCTCGCCATCATCCATTCGGTCCATGCCCTTCCTCATCGCCCGGCGAAGAGTGGTCGACAAATCCCGCGCGGGACCATTGCGAGTGCCGGACGGTAGCAGGCCGGACCGACAATCCTCTCGGCCAAAGCGTTCCGGAAATGTACGACCGGGCCTGGAAGGCGTTTCAGGAGGAGCCTCTAGACGGCGCAAGTCCTGCCGGCCTGCTCACAGGCATATCCAGCAGTAGAGCCGGTCGTCCGCCCGGCGAGCGCGACGGGCCAGGGCCACGAAGCTCTCAATGATGTCCAGCGCGAGCGTCGCGTCCATGTGGCCGTCGAACTCCTCGATCCGGGCCCACTCATCGGCGATGGAGGGCAGCGCGTGGTCGTCGACGTCGGCGAGCGCGTCACGGATCCGGTCGCCGAGTTCTTCCAGCCAGGGGCCGGTGTGCCACGGAGACTCCTCGGGCAGCCCGTTCATCTCCTCGACGGAACCGGGCTTCGTCTCCTCCGGCGGCCACACGGCAACGGTCTCGATCAGGTCGGTGCTCCACGGCACGGCGAGGATCAGCCCGATCAGCTGGCCGAGAACGACGTAAGGGTCGATACCCTTCGCGTCCAGCGCGTCTACGCCCGCCCCGGCGGTGGCCGGGCCATGCGGTATGCCATCACCTTGATCAAGCAGCCGAAACGCCGTCTCTCCGTCGGGTGCCCGGAAGTAATCGATCAACACGCCCACGCGTCCGCTCCCATCGACGTCCAAGGACCACAGGTGCGCGGATCGTACCGACACCCACCGTCAAACCACGGCGGACAATGAGGTGTACGAACGCCACGGGTTCACCGTGGAGGCCGAGGACCCGATCGACGTCTACCTGGTGCGACGGCCGGGTGCGGGCGCCTTCGGAACGTGAAGGCGCGCGTCGTCATACCGTGCGGAGTGCGGCGACGGCCCTTCGCAGTCGGTCCCGCGACCGTTCGTCCTCCCAGACGATGTCGTCGTCAAAGCCGGTGACCACGATCCGTTCGTCGCGGTGGGCGAGCCGGTCGAGGTCCGCGACGGCCTCCGCGGCGCCCATCTCGACCAGCAGCGGCACCGCGCCGCGGCCGCCGTACGGTGCCGTGATCGCCGTGATCAGACGGCCGGCCAGCTCGCCCGGCGGGGTGCCGAGACGCCACAGCGCGCGGGCCGCCGCCACCGTGCTCCAGTGGTCGTCGAGGCGGTCGCGCAGGGCC
>NZ_JBHLZP010000537.1:0-5313 GCF_042429965.1 Actinoallomurus acaciae | reverse complement strand
GTCGGACGGTGTGGAGGCCGGGCGGTCGTCGGACGGTGTGGAGGCCGGGCGGTCGTTGGGCGGTGTGGAGGCCGGGCGGTCGTCGGACGGTGTGGAGGCCGGGCGGTCGTTGGGCGGCGGGGCGTTCATACGCGGACGAGGTTCTTCACGTCGGCGAACTTGGCCTCGCCGATGCCTGACACCTGCCGTAGCTCGTCGACCGAGCGGAACCCGCCGTGCTGGGTGCGGTAGTCGACGATGCGCTGGGCCAGCACCGGGCCCACACCCGGCAGCTGGTCGAGCTGACCGGCCGCGGCGGTGTTCAGGTCGAGCGGGGCGGCGGGCACGGACGTCCCCGAAACGTCGGGTGCGGCCGACGGCGGCGCCCCGGGCGCGGGGGTGGCGGTGACGCCGACGAGGATCTGTTCGCCGTCGACGACCCTGCGGGCCAGGTTGAGGGTGCCGGTCCTGGCGCCGGGGCGGACGCCGCCCGCCGCCTTGATCGCGTCGATGACTCTGGAGCCGGCGGACAGGGTGACGACACCGGGACGACGGACCTTTCCCGCCACGTCGACGACGAGCATGGCCGGGGTCGGCGAGGGCGTGGCGGCGACCGCCGACGCGGCGGCCTGCTGCGCGGCGGGACGGACGACGGGCGCCTGGGCCGGCTGCGGCCTGGGACGTGACCACCAGAAGAAGGCACCCGCCACCAGGGCGGCCAGCAGGCCGACCAGCGCCAGCACCCGTACACCCGGAAGACCGGGATCCAGGCGCGGGCGGCCACGCCGCACGTCGTCCTCCACCCAGGCGCCATCGTCTCCCGGGTCGTCGGGTGAGGCGCGTAACGCCGCCGCGGGAGGGCCTTGCGACGGCGGCACGGGCCCGCCGTCGAACGACCGCGGCGCCCGGAACGCCTCCCGGAGCCGATCGAGCGCGGACGGATCCATCGGATGCTTCATGGCCCGAGAAGCTAATCGCCGGACACGCAGAGCGATAGATCGAACGCGATCTGTGGATAACCATGCTCTGTGCCGGTGGGCGGTGGGCCTCCCTCTCACGGAAGACAGGCCGACGCGATTGAGCGCTGTGAGGTGGGCGACGGTGATGGCGGTGGCCTCGTCGGCCGGAGATGAGCCGCGACTCGGCGGCGCGTGGCAGCGGCTACCGCAACCTGGCAACGTCAGCCTGAGCCCCGAAGCGTGAACCCGGAATCGCGGCCCGGTGCGCGGCGGCCTCCGCCGCGATACCGGCCTCGCGGTGCACTCGTCGATGATCCGATCAGGGATAGGACGAATCGCGTGGCCATGGCAGGCGTCGATCAGATCGGTTACCGCTCGGGTCTCTCGGCGACCCGCTGGGGCGTTTCGAGCCGACCATCCGGCCGGACCGCCGCGCCGTCGGGGGCTGCGGATGTGGACCGCGCGGCACGCGGCGTCAGGCGGGGCGGACCGCGTCGTACGGTTGTGGGATCCGTCCGGCGGACGGCGGCTCCATCGACCGGCGGGACACCGACAGCGTTACCGGCTTCGCGCTGACCGTCAGGTGGTCAAGCGACGGGGCCGTACGTACGTGGGACGCCGTCACCGGCGAGCCGCCGGCCGCCCGTCCGGCGCAGAGCGGCCGCTCATCGGCATCGGGTTCGTCCGGGCCGCCGACGTGACCACCGCGACGGACGGCACGGTCCGGCTGTGGGACGCGATGAGCGGTGCCCCGGTGGCGACACTGGCGTTGGAGGCGTGTGGCCACGACCACCGGCGCGGGGCGGTGGGTCGTCGCGGGCGGCTCGCTGCGCGTCTGGGGGCGAGGGGGCGCTCACCCGTACGATCCCCTCGTCCGGCGGGGCGGTCACGGCGGTGGCCTTCGGGTCCGGCGGCCTTGTCTCCGGTACGGGCAACGGCACGGCGCGGGTCCATGACTCCGGCACCGGTGGCGAGTCGCAGGTTGCGACCCGCACACCGCGCCGGTCCTGTCACTGGCGTTCGCCGAAGATCTACTGGTCTCCGGTGGAGCGGATGCCGTTGTCCGTACGTGGGAGACGCTGTCGGGCGCGCCCGTCGCTCAGCTGCCCGGCCACACGGCGGGCGTCGGTGGCCGCGCTTTGATCGCCTCCGGCGGGTACGACCGCGTGGTGCGAACCTGGACGCAGTCACGGGCCGGCCGTTGCTCGCGATCCACGGCCCTATGCATCCGCTCGCGTTCGGCGACGGGCTGCTCGTCTCGGCGGGCCATGACGGTCTGGTGCGGGTCTGGGAGGCCGCAACCGGCGCGCACATCCCGGGGAACGAGGGGCCGGTCCGAGCGCTGTGCCTCGACGGGAACGACCTCGCCGCCGACGCCGTCGTACGGCTGTGGCGTCTTCCCACGGGTGAGCTCGTCGGTCGGACCGGTATCCCGCAGAATCCCCGGGCGTCTCGGCGGCCGCCTCAACGTCGCCGCGAGCGGGGCATGGCGGCATGGATGCGCGACCGCTAGACGAGTCTTTCCAAACGCGTTCCCGCATGTGTCCGAATATGGCGCGACGGGCCGTACGTCGCCGTCGGTGTCTTGTGGTCATGGCGCAGGGGTAGGGAAAACGCGGCGGCGGGCGACTGCGCAGGACCGGGTGGACGCGGCCCTGGCCGCCATCGGTGAGGGTGGCTTGTCCGCCGTGGCGGTCGAGCCGCTCGCCAAGCGCCTCAGCGGCACCAAAGGGAGCTTCCACTCGCACTTCGCCAACCGGGAAGGCCGCGCTGGAACACTGGGAAAAGCGCAACACCGACGGCGTCATCGCCGCGGTCGACGTCGAGTCCGATCCGGAGCGGAGGCTGCGAAGTCTCTTCAAGACGGTGCCCGCGGCGGCCACCGATGACCGCCCTGCCGGCCATCGCCGCACACCCGCAGGTCGCCGCCGCACACCCGCAGGTCGCCGCCGCGCTGCGGCGGGTCGCCGAGCGCCGGATCGAGTACGTGACCCAACTCACCGAGCTCGGCTTCTCGCCGGACGAGGCGCGCCGACGTGGCCTGCTCATCTACACCAGCCACCTCGGCCAGACCCAGCTGGTCCATGCCGCGCCGCACGTGCTCCCCACCAGCAGGGGCGACCGCAAGCGGGTACTACGGCCCGAGTGAGCCAGGGGGCGTACTCAGGCGGGCAGGGTGGTGTCAGGTCCACCCCCTACCAGGGTTCACCCCCACTGACGCCGGCCGCCCCGTGCCGGAGAGTCATGCCCACCTGATCGAAGCATGACACCGAGGGGTTCTCATGGAACAGCAGCCAGGCCGTACGATACGGCGCGTCGTCCGCGGCAGGACGTCCATCCGGATGATGGCCGCGGTGGGTATCGCCGGTGCGCTCGCCGCCGGGCTCGCCGGTCCGGCGTACGGCGGAGAGAAGCACCCCTCCGTCGTCCGCGTCCGTGACGGGCTCGTGCGCGGCAGCGTCGGCGCCGGGTACCGGCAGTTCGACGGTATCCCCTACGCCGCGCCGCCCGTCGGTGACCTGCGGTGGACCCCACCGCAGGCGCCGCAGCCGTGGTCCGGCGTACGCGCGGCCACCGAGCCGCGGAGCTCGTGTCCGCAGACCGCCGGGTTCCTCGGCGACGCGGCCAGCGATGACGAGGACTGCCTCTACCTCAACGTCACCACCCCCGCGAACAGCGACGGCAAGCGGCTTCCGGTCATGTTCTGGATCCACGGCGGCGGCTTCTACTCCGGCTCGGGCAGCCTGTACGGCGCCCAGCGCCTGGCCACCGCGGGCAACGTGGTCGTCGTCACGCTCAACTACCGGCTCGGGGTGTTCGGCTTCCTCGACCACCCGGCGCTGGACCGCGCGGGAGGCGAGTCGGGCGACTACGGGATCGAGGACCAGCAGGCCGCCCTGCGCTGGGTGCGGCGGAACGCCGCGGCGTTCGGCGGGGACGCGGGCAACGTGACCCTCTTCGGCGAGTCGGCCGGCGGCGTGAGCACCTGCGCGCAGCTGGCCGCCCCCGCCTCGGCCGGGCTGTTCCGCCGCGCGATCGTGCAGAGCGGCCCGTGCACGATGGCCTCGGAGTGGCCCTACGCCGACGGAAGCTGGGTCGTACGGCCACGGGCGACCGCGGAGAAGCAGGGTGAGGACGTGGCCGCCAGGCTCGGCTGCGAGCAGGACACCGTCGCCTGCCTGCGCGGCAAGTCGGTGGCCGACCTGCTCGACGCCTCCGACGGCGGCCAGGGGTACGGACCGGCGGCCGGCGGTGGCGTGCTGCCCCTGTCTCCGAAGACGGCGCTGGCCACCGGCCGGTTCAACCGCGTGCCGGTGATCCACGGCACCACCCACGACGAGCACCGTACGTTCGTCGCCGCCATCGAGACCTTCACCGGGCACACCGCCACCGCCGCCGACTACCGGCAGGACATCGAGGACTTCTTCGGTAAGGACAAGGCCGCCGCGGTCTTGAAGGAGTACCCGGTCGACGCGTACGAGTCGCCGAGCGTGGCCCTCTCCACCGTCTGGACCGACTCCGCCTGGGCCTGCACCGCTCTGGACACCGACCGGCTGCTCAGCGCCCGCGTGCCCACGTACGCGTACGAGTTCTCCGACTCGACGGCGCCGTGGGCCAGTGACGGGTCCTCGCCGAGCTTCCCGACCGGCGCGTTCCACGCCTCCGAACTGCAGTACCTGTTCGACGACGAGCAGTTCCGTACCCCGCTGAACGCCGGCCAGCGGCAACTGTCCGACCAGATGATCCGCTACTGGACGAACTTCGCGCGCACCGGCGACCCGAACGGCGGCGGCACGACGGCCTGGCCGCGCTTCGCCGGGACGGCGGTACGGTCCCTGTCCACCGGCGGTGACGCGCAGGCCGACCTGTCGAGCGAGCACCACTGCGGCTTCTGGAAGTCGCGGTAAGCACGCGAACGGCGGCCGGGGGGCACCCCCGGCCGCCGTTTCAGAACTGCCGCCGCGACACCACCACGCCGAGCATCCCCGGCCCGACATGCGCGCCCACCACCGGCCCCGCCTCGCCGACGTACAGCTCGAACAGGCGCGGGATGCGCTCGCGCAGCCGCGCCGCGAGGGCCGCGGCCCGCGAGGACGCCGCCACATGCTGGACGGCCACGTCGACCTCCCGGTCGGCGGCGAGTTCGACCGCGAGCTCCTCCAGCCGGGCCAGTGCACGCGACGTCGTCCGTACCTTCTCCAGCGGCGCGATCCGCCCGCCCGTGATGCGCAGCAGCGGCTTGATCATCAACGCCGAGCCCAGCAGGCTCGCCGCCGCGCCGATGCGGCCGCCGCGCCACAGATGTTCCAGAGTGTCGACGTAGAACAGCGAACGCGTCGCGCGCACGCGGCGCATCGCGGCGTTCGCGACCTCG
>NZ_JBHLZP010000536.1:0-5363 GCF_042429965.1 Actinoallomurus acaciae | reverse complement strand
TCGCGGCCGTACTACCGAAATAGTAGACATGTCCCCTCACGGTCAGGGCGATGAGCGTTGAGCCTTCCGGTCAGAGAACCCGACGTCACGGTCATCGTGATCGTCTATAACGACGCGGGCCGCCTGGCCCGCGCGGTCCGCTCGGCGCTCGCGCAGTCGCTGGCGGGCGTGGAGGTCGTCATCGTGGACGACGCCAGCACGGACGCGACCCCCCGGGTCGCGGAGCGGCTCGCCGCCGGCCGGCCGGACCGCGTCCGCGTGATCACCCTGCCCGAGAACTCCGGAGGGTGCGGACGCCCTCGCAACGCCGGGATGGAGCAGGCGCGAGGCCGCTATGTGATGTTCCTCGACAGCGATGACACCCTCGATCCGCACGCGTGCCGGAACCTGGTCACCGCCGCCGAGGAGACCGGGGCCGAGCTGGTCTCCGGACGCTGCGTACGCGTGCTGCCGGAGCGCGAGCAGAACTGGTACCCCTCGCTCTACCGGGAGTCGCGCGTCCTGACGAGCGTCCTGGACGAGCCCGACCTGCTCTACGACACCCTCTCGACCAACAAGTGCTACCGGCGCGACTTCCTCGAACGCGAGGGGCTGCTGTTCGTCGACCGCCTGCACTACGAGGACCTGCTGTTCAGCGCGCAGGCCTACGTCGGCGCGCGAAAGATCGCGATCATCCCGCACCGGGTCTACAACTGGCTCGTCGTCCCGCGCGGGGAGACGCCGTCGATCACGCACCGCCGCTCCGAGCTGCGCAACTTCGCCGACCGGCTGGAGATCCACCGGCGGATCGACGCGACCTTCCGGACCCGCGGCGCCGAGAGGCTCTCCCAGCACAAGAACGTCAAGTTCGTCAACCACGATCTGCTGCTCTACCTGCGTGAGCTTCGCAGCCGCGACAAGGAGTACCGCGAGGCCTTCCTCGATCTCGCCCAGGGGTACCTGGCGACGATGGACACCGCGGTGTTCGAGGAGTGCAACCCGATGGCCGCGATCGCCGGCTTCCTGGTCGGGCGGGGCGACCTGCAGGGGGCGATCGCGGCCGCAGACCGCGCGCCGAAGAACGGCGACACCCCCACGCTGTCGATCGCGCCGGTCGAACGCGACGGCCGGATCTACTGGTCCGGGGCCTTCCTCGACACCGCGCCGGCTCGCCGCATCCTCGACGTCACCGACCTGGGCATCCACTCCGCGCCACTCGGGCGGCTCCGGCTCGGCGGCCGGCTGACCGCCGCGCGGACGGAGGGGAGCGAACTCCTGCTCGCGGGCGACTTCGTCAACCCCCTGGGCCGGATCGAGGCCGGAGTGAAGCTCACCGGCAGGCTGGAGATCCGCGACCGCCGCAGGAAGGGCCGCGCGTTCCGCGTTCCGGTGACCCTGCGGCACGAGGGCGACCGCATCGGCTGGCAGGCGAGGTTCGCGCCGGTCCGCCGGATCCGGCCGCTCGGGCTGGTGGACCAGACCTGGGGGCTGTGGCTGTGCGTCGACGCCGGTGAGGAGACCATCGTGGTGCGCCTGACCTCGACCGGCACCGCCCACGAGGGCGTCGAGGTGCCGGTCCGGCCCCGGCTGACGAGGATCGTCGGCGACCGACTGGAGGCCTACGTCGCC
This sequence comes from Actinoallomurus acaciae, assembly GCF_042429965.1. Classification (NCBI taxonomy): domain Bacteria; kingdom Bacillati; phylum Actinomycetota; class Actinomycetes; order Streptosporangiales; family Thermomonosporaceae; genus Actinoallomurus; species Actinoallomurus acaciae. The sequence continues at coordinate 3,755 of NZ_JBHLZP010000536.1, read as the reverse complement.
GACTCCGGCGAACTGGCGTTCCGCATCGTCGGGCGCCGCCTTCCCGCCCGAGCCGTCCTGCCGCTGATACGTGACGCCGCCCGCACCCGCCCGGGCGTGCGGTTCTGGCGGAGTCTCCTACGCGCCGAGAAGGCGCTTCGCGAGCGGCTCACCGGCCGCCCGACGAAGATCGCCGTGTTCAACCGCGTGCTCGTACGGCTGCCGGTCAAGAAGGGCACCGTCGTCTTCGAGAGCCACCTCGGCGCCCAGTACTCCGACAACCCGAAGTACATCCACCTCGAACTGCGCCGGCGCGGCGCGGCGTACCGCGCGATCTGGTCCTACGACAAGAGCCGGCAGGGCTTCCCCGAGGACGCCGCCCTGGTCAGGCGGGGGTCGTGGGCGTACTACCGCGCGCTGGCCCGCGCCGAGTTCTGGGTCGACAACCAGGGCCTCCCGGCCGGCCTGACCAAGCGCCGCCAGACCACCTACATCCAGACCTGGCACGGCTCGGCGTACAAGCGCATGGGTTTCGACGAGCCGTCCGTCAAGCGGAGCACCCGGGCCGAGCACGTACGCCGGCGCGCCATGGTCGCCCGCTTCGACCACTTCGTCGTGCGGTCCGAGCACGACGTGGAGACCCTGGCCCGGGGCCTCGGCGTCACCGCACCGTTCCTGCGGGCCGGATACCCGCGCAACGATCCGCTCGTGAGCGGCGGCGACCCGGAGGAACTGGCCGAGCTGCGCCGACGCCTGGGCCTCGACGGCGACGCGCGCACCGTCGTGCTGTACGCGCCGACCTTCCGCGCCGACGAGGACGGCCGGCCGGTCGCGCGTTTCGAGCCGCCGTTCGACCTCGAACGCTTCGCCCGCGAGCTCGGCGACTCCCACGTCCTCCTCATCCGCGCGCACTATCTGAGCACGGCGGTGGTGCCGCCCGGCCTGCGCGGCGCCGTCGTCGACGTGAGCGGCGTCCACGACGTGACGCCGCTGCTGCTGCTCGCCGACGCCCTGGTCACCGACTACTCGTCGGTCATGTTCGACTACGCGCTCCGCGACCGTCCGATGATCTTCTACACGCCCGACGGCGGCGACTACGCCGTACGGCGCGGTGCGTACTTCGACCTCGCCGCACACGCGCCGGGGCCGCTGGCCGGCGACGAGGACGGGCTGTTCGCCGCACTGGCCGACCTGGACCGTGTGCACCGGGACCACGCCGCCCGGCGTCGGCGGTTCGCCGAGCGCTTCGGCGAGTACGACACCGGCACCGCGGCCAAGGCCATCGTCGAGCGTTTCTTCACGGGAGGCGGCCGTGCCTGAGCCCCGCGACATCTTCATCGTCTGCGACAACGTCGAGGAGCTCGGCGGTCTCCAGCGGTGGGCACACCACATCGCCCGCCTGTTCGCCGGCCGCGGGCACCGTGTCCACCTCGTCGGTGTCACGCATGCCGACCGGCCCCACGACCACGGTCAGGACCCGCCGTACGCCGTCACCGTCCTGCACGAACGCCGGCCGAGGCCGCGCCGCGGACCGGTCTCCCGGCTCGCCCACCGGGCCACGGTCCGCCGGGGCGCCGCGCGGCTGAGCGCGCTGCTGCGCACCGCCCGGCCGGGCGGCGTCGTCATCGCGGCACAGGTCTGGGCGATGGAATGGGTCGCGCGCGCCGACACCAGGGGTATGCCGGTCATCGGCATGAGCCACGAGTCGTACGCCGCGACGCGGGGGTCGTCGCGGTACCGGCGGGTGAGACGCCACTTCGCCGGGGCCGACCTGCTCCTCGCGCTCACCCAGGCCGACGCGGACGCCTGGGCGTTCGATGACATCTCCAACGCCGCCGCCATGCCCAACCCGCTCCACGTGGAGGCGGCGTCGCCGTCCCCGCGCACCGAGCCGGTGGTCGTACGGCTCGGACGGCTGTCGTTCGAGAAGGGCCAGGACATGCTGCTCGAAGCGTGGGCGGAGGCGTCCCCGCGCCACCCGTCCTGGCGGCTGCGCCTGTACGGGACGGGCCCGGAGGAGGACGCCCTTCGCCGCCGCGCGGCCGAGCTCGGCCTGGACGCGAGCGTGGAGTTCCCCGGCGCGACGTCCGACCTGGAGGGCGCGCTGACCGGCGCGTCGATCTTCGCCCTGTCCTCGCGCGAGGAGGGCTTCCCCATGTCGATCATCGAGGCGATGGCGTACGGGCTGCCCACGGTCGCGTTCGACTGCGCGCCGGGCGTGCGGGAGCTGCTCACCGACGGGAGGGACGGGCTGGTCGTGACGCCCGGCAACGTGCCGGAGTTCGCCGCCGCGCTGGAGCGGCTGATGGGCGACCGGCGTCTCCGCGAGGCCCTGGGAGACGCGGCGCGCGCCTCGGTCCGCAGGTACGCCCCCGACGCGATCCTCGACCGCTGGGAACGGACCTTCACCCTCGTGGACGACCGCGCGGGCTGACCGCGCGGGTGGCGGGAATCCACCCGGCCACCCGGCGGGCGCGACCTGCCCCAGCGGCGGCATGGGCGCCTTCCCGGGAGACCGGCCCGGGCCGAAAGGGGGTCATCCGGCCGCGGCACTTCTGCGACGCGCTCCGCGAGCACTTCGCCCGGCGGACGCCCTGACTCCGGCACCGGCGGATCGGCCGCGCTTGCGCCGGTCCACCCGCCTCGGCCAGAGTGACCGGCCGTGAAGCTCAACGACGATCTGCTCACGCTGCTGCGCCGGCCGAGCACCTGCTACCTCGCCACGACGATGCCGGACGGCTCGCCGCAGGTGACCCAGACCTGGGTCGACACCGACGGCGAGCACGTGCTGATCAACAGCGTCCAGACCCACGTGAAGACCCGGAACATCGAACGCGACCCGCGGGTCGCGGTCGCCGTCGCGGACCCGGACCGGCCGTCGCGCTACTTCCAGATCCGCGGCCGCGTGCTGAAGATCACCACCGAGGGCGCGACCGACCACATCGAGAAGCTCGCCCAGCGGTACCTCGGCACGCCCTACCCCTGGTACGGCGGCCGCGACCAGGTCCGCGTGATCTTCGTCATCGAGCCGGAGGCACTGACCGGGACGGGGTGACCCTCTTGCGCGTGTGACCCCTCGGAAGGAGCAGCCGGAGCGTCGTCCGGGCGTCCCTGCGGCGCCGCGCCGTGGGGGCGGCGACGGAGGTGATGGCGGTGACGGCGACCGTCAGCGCGTAGACCACGCCGGCGGCGCCGCCCGCCGCGTCGACGTGCCGAAGCAGGGTGTGCATCGAAGGCCCTCCTGGGGGACGGGACGTTCGCCCGTCGATGCCTTCTGAATGCCATGTCCGGGAGGTTTCCGGCGATCCGGCATCAGGCGCGACGGCCGCGACTACCCTGGCCGGACGGCGGATTTCCGGATTTCCGGGCGAGACGGGGAGCCGATGGGCGTGAGCGGTGCGGTGGAGCGTTTCTCCGCCGAGCTGCGGTCGCTGCACCGTGCGGCGGGCAGCCCGACGCTCGACCGTCTCGTACGCCACTGCCGCGCCCAGAAACCGCCCGTCACGACCAGCGACGCGACCATCCATGGCTGGCTGACCGGGACGAACGTCCCCTCGGAGCGGTCCGAGCGTGCCTTCTCCCACATCGTGCGGTACCTCCGGCAGGAGGCGGGCGAGCGCGGCGGCGACCCCTCGGCGCACTTCCCCGACGGCTGGAAGAACGCCCTCGTGCGGGCGCGTGAGGAGAAGCGGGCGCACCGCGGCGGCCGGCCCCGCCGGGCGAGGACGACCCGCGCCAGCGGCGGTTCCACGCCGCGGCCGGGACCGATGACCCTG
>NZ_JBHLZP010000535.1:0-5368 GCF_042429965.1 Actinoallomurus acaciae | reverse complement strand
GGCCACGGCCTGACGGGGCTGGACGAGCGGGTGCGGGCGGCCGGTGGGTTCCTGGACCACCGGGCGCGGAACGGGGAGTTCCGGCTGGTGGCGATGCTGCCCCTGGCGGCGGAGCCCGAGGGCGGCGAGACGCCCGTGCCCGGCGCGGCGCGTACGGCCCTGCTCGGCCTCGCCACCGCGGCGCTCATGTTCGTGGTCCTGCCGATGACCATGCTGGTGGGGGTGGCCTGAGGTGATCCGGGTCCTGGTCGCCGACGACGAACCGCTGATCGTGGCGGGCATCCGCGCCATCCTCGGCTCGGCGGCCGGCATCGAGGTCGTCGCCGAGGCGGCGGACGGCCGAAAGGCCGTGGAGGCGGCGGTCCGGCACCGCGTCGACGTGGCGCTGGTCGACATCACCATGCCGGTGATGGACGGCCTGAGTGCGATCGAGGAGCTGCGCCGGCGGGCGCCCGGCGTCCGCTGCGTGGTCCTGACCTCCTTCGGCGCCGAACCCAACGTCGTGCGCGCCCTGCGGAGCGAGACGGCCGGGTTCGTGCTGAAGAACTGCGGCCCCGACGAGCTGATCCGCGCCGTACGCGCGGCCCACGACGGCGACGCCTACCTGTCCCCGGCCGTCACCCGCACGGTGCTCGGCATGGTCACCCCGACGGACCGCCGCCGGGAGGCGGCCGAACGGCTGGCGGCCCTGACCCCACGGGAGTCGGACGTCGTGCGCCTGGTGGGCGAGGGCCTGCCGAACGCCGAGATCGGCCGGCGGCTGCACATGAGCGAGACGACCATCAAGACGTACATGACCCGGATCCTGGCCAAGCTCGGCTGCGCGAACCGCGTCCAGGCCGCCCTCCTGGCCCGCGACGCCGACCCGCGCCCGTGACCACGGCCGGATCGGGTCCGGCTCGAACGCGGCCGGGCCCCGGGCCATGGTCAATAGCGATCGTTCTGAGGTCAAGGAGGTCACAACCATGGGCGTGTGCGCCCGCGCCGCACGCCGGACCGTGCTGCGATGTCTCGCGCGATGCTCACCGAAGACGAACACCGGCCGCGCTACTCCGTAGGCCAGGCGGCCGAAATCCTCCGTACCCGACCCCGATTCCTGCACCGTCTCGACACCTATGAGGTGGTCCGCCCGAGCCGTACGCCGGGCGGGCACCGACGCTACTCCCATCACGAGCTGGGCCGTATCCGCCGCGTCATCCAGCTGGCCCAGGAGGGGATCACCCTCACCGCCATCCGTCACATCGTGGCCCTGGAGCGGCGCGTCCGCGAGCTGGAGGCCCAGCGCGACGCGGCCTGGGAACGCCTGACCGAACGCGAGTCACGGCAGACCCGGAGGCGGAGGACCCGCGTCCCCCCGCTCTGACCGTCCGGAAGCCGGTGCGGCCCGGTCGTTGAAGCCGGGTGCGGCTCAGCCTCCGGCCGAACGGGTGTAGTGGCGGCGCGCCTTGGTGCGGTTGCCGCAACGCCGCATCGAGCACCACTGGCGGTTGCGGGCGGGAGAGCGGTCCGCGAAGCGGATGCCGCAGTCATGGGCCGCGCAGACCCGCACCAGTTCATCCCCGGTGAGCAGGTCGACGGCGTCCAGCGCGACGAGGGCCAGGGCGGCGGACACCGAGGGCTCCGGCGGGACCGCGACCAGCCGGTCGCCGTCACGTGCCAGGCGCGGACCGCTCGGCGCCTCGGCCGCCATCGCGTTGACCGCCGTCACCGCCTCATCGGCCGCCGAGGCCTCCGGCCGCTCCGGTGGGAACACCAGCGTGTCGATCGCCGCACGCAGGCGGCGGGCGCTCTCCAGTGCCTGCCCGCCGACGCGTACGCCCGCGAGCAGATCCGCCTCCGAGAGCCAGGCGGCGAGGTCGGAGGGGGTCAGCAGGGTCTCCCGGGGGGTCTTCGCGCGGTCGCGGACGGTGTTCAGCAGGTCGATGCTCAGCCGTCCGCCGTCCCACACCCAGTCACCCATAACCCTATTATGCGGTTAGACTGCGCCTAACCGTCTTAAGGGGTTAGAAATGGCGATCGCGACTGTCAACGGCATCCGGATGTACTACCGGTCCAGCGGCTCCGGCCCGCTCCTGGTCCTGCTGCACGGCTGGCCGCAGACCGGTCACTGCTGGCGCCATCTCGTCGGCCCGCTCAGCCGCGCGTACACCGTCGTGGTCCCCGACCTGCGCGGGTACGGGCGCAGCGACCTGCCGCGCGACGGTCACGACAAGCGCACCAGGGCCGAGGATCTGCACCAGCTCATCGGGCGGCTCGGCCACGAGAGGGCGACCGTCGTCGGGCACGACCGCGGGGCGCGGGTGGCGCACCGCTGGGCGCTGGACCACCCGGGCGACATCGAACGGCTCGTGGTCATGGACATCATCCCGACGCGGGAGATGTGGCGGCGGATGGACGCGGACCTCGCCCGGGGCACCTGGCACTGGCTCTTCCATCTCCAGCCCGACCTGCCCGAGCTTCTCGCCGGCGCGAACCCCGGTGCCTACCTGCGCTTCCTCATCGACAACTGGTCTCACGTGCCGCTGCCGGAGGAGGACATCGCCGAGTACGTCCGGGCGTTCGAACGGCCGGGCGCGCTGCGCGCCGGGTTCGACGACTACCGCGCCGCGTTCCCCGCCGACGCCGCGCACGACGACGCCGACCACGGCCGGAGGCTCACCATGCCGCTGCTGGCCCTGTGGGGCGAGCACAGCTTCCTCCAGCGGATCGACGCCGTGGAGGTCTGGCGCGACTACGCCGAGGACGTGACCGGCGCGATGATCGAGGAGTGCGGGCACTTCCTCGCCGAGGAGCGCCCCGAGGCGGTGCTGAAGCACCTCGAACGCTTCCTCGCGTGAGACGCGGACGGGCCCGCTCCCGGCGGGGAGAGCGGGCCCGCCGAGCGGGGTTCAGGTGAGCGTGCGGTGCACGTTCTCGACCGTCGACGGTCCCGGCTCGGCCGCGGCGATCCACGGCCCGGGGATGGACGGGTCCAGCACGCCCTCCTCCTGCCAGGTGTAGCGGCCGTCCATGACACGCCGGGCGAAGGCGGCGTCGAGACCGTCGGTGTTGTGCCACAGCCGGTCGAACAGCTCGCCGATCCGCACCTGCGCCTGCGCGCAGAACATGTCGGCCATCTCGTACGCCTCCGGCCGGTCGTCGGCCTTCGCGCGGACGCAGACCGCGCTCATCGCGAAGAGTTCGGCGCCGATGTCGACCATGCGGCCGAGGAAGCCCTGCTTGCGCTCCAGCCTGCCCTGCCAGCGCCCGGCCGCGTAGAAGATCGACCGGGCCAGCTTGCGCGAGGCGCGCTCGACGTAACGCAGGTGCCTGGCCAGCGGGCCGAACTCGGTGTAGCTCGTCGGGATCTGCCCCGCGCCGGTGACGAGCGTCGGCAGCCACTTGGCGTAGAAGCCGCCGGCCCTGCGGACGGCCGCGGCCTTCTTCGGCAGGTCCGCGTCGGGGTCGATGATGTCGCCGGCCACCGACAGATGCGCGTCCACGGCCTCGCGGGCGATCAGCAGCCGCATGATCTCCGAGGAGCCCTCGAAGATCCGGTTGATGCGCATGTCGCGGACGAGCTGCTCGACCGGCACGCCGCGTTCGCCGCGGGCGGCCAGTGACTCGGCCGTCTCGTAGCCGCGGCCGCCGCGGATCTGCATGAGCTCGTCGGCGATGAGGAAGCCCATCTCCGAGGCGTACAGCTTGGCGAGCGCCGCCTCGATCCGGATGTCGCCGCGCTCCTCGTCCGCGAGCGAGCTGGACAGGTCGAGCATCGCCTCCAGGGCGTACGACGTGGCGGCGATGAAGGAGATCTTGGATGCGACCGCCTCGTGCTCGCCGACCGGGCGGCCCCACTGGACCCGTGCGCTCGACCACTCGCGGGCGATCATGGTGCTCCACTTGGCCGCGCCGGCGCACATGGCGGGCAGGGACAGGCGGCCGGTGTTCAGCGTGGTCAGGGCGATCTTCAGGCCCTGTCCCTCCTTGCCGATCCGGTTCGCGGCGGGCACGCGCACCTGGTGGAAGCGCGTCACGCCGTTCTCGATGCCGCGCAGGCCCATGAAGGCGTTGCGGTTCTCGACCGTGATGCCGTCCGCGTTCGCCTCGACGACGAAGGCGGTGATGCCGCCGCGGCGGTCGTCGGACCTGGGCACGCGGGCCATGACGACGAGCAGGTCCGCGACCACGCCGTTCGTGGTCCACAGCTTGACGCCGTCCAGCACGTACTCGTCGCCGTCCGGGGTCGCGGTCGTCCGCAGCCGGGCCGGGTCCGAGCCGACGTCCGGCTCGGTCAGCAGGAAGGCGCTGATCTCGTTCACGCAGCGGGGCAGGTACGCGCGCTTCTGCTCGTCGCTGCCGAACAGCTTGACCGGCTGCGGTACGCCGATGGACTGGTGGGCCGACAGCATCGCGCCGACCGCGGGGTGGGCGGAGCCGAAGAGCATCAGCGCCCGGTTGTAGTACAACTGACTGAGCCCGAGCCCGCCGTACTCCTCCGGGATCTTCATCCCGAAGGCGCCGAGCTGTTTCAGGCCCTTGACCACTTCATCCGGGATGCGGGACTCACGCTCGATGGTCCGAGCGTCGATCTTGGTCTCGCAGAACTCCCGTACGCGGGAGAGGAACTCCTCCCCCTTCTGCCGCAGCTTCTCCGGAGGCTCGGGGTGCGGGTGGATCAGGGCCAGCCGGAAGTCCCCCAGGAAGAGCTGCTTGCCGAAGCTGGGCAGTTCCCATTCCGTCTGCCGGGCCTCCTCGGCCACGCGGCGGGCGGTGCGTTCGTCCACGTGCGTCACGAAGATCACCTCACAGTAAGTTACTACTGAGTTCTACCCGTCGGTAGCCAAGGCATGCGACAAACTCCCCACATGGACGGGAAACGGGCCGAGGCCTTCAGTGACGGCGTGTTCGCCGTGGCGATCACTCTGCTGGCGCTGGAGCTGAAGGTGCCCGGCGGCGAGGGACCGCTGTCGCACCGGCTCCTGGAGATCTGGCCCGCCTACCCGGCGTACGTGGTCGGCTTCCTGAGCATCGGCATCATGTGGCTGAACCACCACACGCGATGTCGATCTGCTTCTCCGCGATCTGGTGGTACGTCGTCTTCCACCAGGGCATGCTCGACGCGCGGCTGGAACGGGAGGCCGTACGCCGGTCGGTCCCGAGGTTCGGCATCGGGTTCGTGGCCTACGCCGGTACGACGCTGAGCGCGTTCGTGTCACCGTTGGCCGCGCTGATCCTGTTCGGGCTGATCGCGCTCTACTACGCCTTCGAGCACCGGCCCGCCGCGCGGGAGCTCGACGCGGACGCCGGTCCCGGCGCCGGGTGAGGACCGCAGCATCGCCCGCCCGCCGTGCGCCGCCGCGATCGAGGCCACGATCGCCAGCCCGCG
>NZ_JBHLZP010000534.1:0-5371 GCF_042429965.1 Actinoallomurus acaciae | reverse complement strand
GCTCGGGGGCGGGCCGGTGAAGCGCCGTCAGGAAGGCGGCCAGGACGGTCGCGGCCTCCGCGCCTCGCGTGACGGGGGCGCGGTCGGCAGGCGCGCCCGGCACCCACGTGGTGACGATCCAGGGCCGCGGAAACCGCGCGGAGGGCTCGCCGAGACGTTGCGGAACGGGAACCGGCAGCGGAAGGCGCGGAGCGAGGGCGGGCAGCCAGGTGTGCTCCTTGCGCAGCAGAGCGTCCGCGGACCGCGTCGCCCAGGGCAACCGGACGGCGAGGTCGTCACCGAGCCGCCACAGCTGGTTGTCCCAGCCGCGCGCGCCGAGCCGCACCGGGTGATCCGCCAGGTCGGGGTGCTGGTCACGCAGCAGATCCCGCACCAGCTCCGCGGTGACCTCGATCTCGGCGTGCGTCATGCGGAGCAACGGTAGCCCGACGACGGCCGGCCCGTTCCGATCGCCGAGCCGGGTACGGGCTCGCGGCGAGACAGACGAGATCGCGTCCGGAGCCTCCGTGGCCGGTCACCGGGAGCGGCGCGCCTTGAGGATGTAGTCGGTCGCGTCGCGGACGGTCTTCAGCCTCTTGATGTCGCCGTCCGGGATGCTGATGTCGAAGCGCTCCTCCGCGGCGACGACGACCTCCACCATGGTCAATGAGTCGATGCCCAGATCTCGCCGGAAGGACCTGTCCGGCCGGACGTCCTCGCCCGGTACGTCGGCGGTCTCGTGCATGATCTCGGCCAGGCCCGTGATGATCTCCTCCCGAGCCGAGGTCATGTCCCGGGTGCCGCCATCCGGTTGTTCCTGGAGCGTCGCCGGTCGGCCGGCGCGCGTGGGCCGGGAGTCCCGGCCGCACAGGCGCGCGGCGACGGTGGCCGCGTCCCTGGGTCGCTCGCCGGGCCGCTTGGCCAGCAGGTCCATCACCAGAGTGCTCACGTGGTCGTCGATGTCGGGCCGCACCGATCGCGGGGGCACCGGGGTCTGGTTGAGGTGCTGGTAGAGGATGGCGCCGACGCTTGAGCCGGTGTCCACCCATGTCGTCCCGGTCAGCAGCTGGTACAGCACGCAGCCGAAGGAGTACAGGTCGGTGCGCTCGTCGACGGTATGACCTTCGATCTGCTCGGGCGCCATGTAGAGCGGAGTGCCCGCCACCGACCCGGTGGCGGTGATCCTGGTGGCGCCGGGGAGGCGCGCGATCCCGAAGTCACAGACCTTCACCCGGCCGTCGTCGGTCAGGAAGAGGTTGGCCGGTTTGATGTCGCGGTGCACCACCCCGTGCCCGTGGGCCGCGGCGAGGGCGTCGAGGATCTGCACCGCCCAGTCCCGCACCTGGGCGATGGGCGGTCCGCCCGGATGCTCGTGCAGGACCGCGGCCAGATCGCGCCCCCGCATCAGCTCCATCACCAGGAACAGCAGGCGCAGACCGCCGTCGGTGTGTTCGTCGATGTCGAAGACCGTGGTGATGCCGGGGTGGTTCAAGGCTGCGGCGATCTCGGCCTCCCGCCGGAACCGTGCGATTCCGGCCCCGTCGGCCGCCTCGCTCAGTGGGAGGATCTTGACCGCGACCGGGCGGCGCAGGCGCAGGTCCACGCCCCGCCACACCTCGCCCATCCCGCCCCGGCCGACGGGCGCCTCCAGCCGATATCGCCCGGCCAGCTCCATACCACTGCGCATCAACTCTCCTCAGCTCTGACCATGGGGATTCGCGAGTCGGCCGAGTGGGCGAGCGGCGCGTTCGGCGGTGGAGACGCGGGCGTGGCCGAGCGCCGGCCCGCCGTGAGGGTGATCGCTGCCCGTTCTCACCCCTCCGGATCGTACCGAAGCCGGCTTCGTAGCGGCCGGGGTCCGAGCCGGGTGCCGGGCGAGGCACGGGACGCGCGGTGGTCAGCTCGACCGGAGCAGGCGTTCGCCCAGCTTCCGTACTGCTCCGCGCAGCTCCGGCGGCGTACGGACGGTGAACGGCCACCCCAGCCCGGCCAGCATCTGTGCCATGCCGTCCAGGTGTTCGGCGCGGGCCCGCAACAGCACTCCTCCGGGCACCTCGGTGAGCGTCGCCACCGTCGGCGGCAGCCGCCGCCGGGCCTCGGCGAGCGTGGTCTCCAGCACGACCTCGACCTCATGGGCGTACGGGACGGACGCGAGCGAGGCCGTCACATGCGCGACGACGTCGAACCCGCCCGGGTCGGCGAACGTGACCGGGAGCGGCTCGGCCGCGGCGACCCGGTCCACCCGGAAGGTGCGAACCTCGCTGTGCCGGTGGTCCAGCCCGGAGACGTACCAGCGGCCGGAGTGGAAGACCAGGCCGTAGGTGTCCAGTTCGCGTTCGCTGTCCTCGCCGCGCCAGGACCGGTACCGCAGCCGTACCCGCCGCCGGTCGCGGGCCGCGGCGGCCAGGACCAGCAGCGAGGACGCGTCCGGCGGCGGCGACTCGCGCGCCGGCATCGTGAACCCGAGGGTCTCCCGCAGCGCGGCGACGCGGTCCCGCAACGACGCCGGCAGGACACGATGGATCTTCTCCAGCGCACCGTCGGTGGCGATGCCGAGGCGCCGGCCGACGAGGAGGCCGAGCACGACCGCGACCGCCTCGTCCTCGCTGAACATCAGCGGCGGCAGCTTGTAGCCGGGCAGCAGGCGGTAGCCGCCGTACCGGCCGCGCCGCGCCTCCACCGGAATGCCCAGGTCGGCCAGGCGCAGGGCGTAGCGGCGCACGGTGCGCTCGTCGACGCCGAGCGCGTCGGCCAGTTCCCGGCCCGTGAGCTCCCGGCGGGCCTGCAGCAGCTCCAGCATCGCCAGCACACGAGTGGTCGGATGAGACATCGGATCCTCCCTGGGCAATTCTGCCCGTTATACCGGACGGGCCTTGTCCGGATTCACCCCTAGGTTCGGGACCAGGCGCAACGAAAGGACGTGTGATGGCGACATATGTACTGGTCCCGGGGTTCTGGCTCGGCGGCTGGGTGTGGGAGGCGGTCGGCGCGCGGCTGCGGGCGGCCGGGCACGAGGTGCACCAGGTGACGCTCACCGGCCTCGGCGACCGGGCGCACCTGGCGACGCCCGAAGTCGGCATCGAGACCCACACCCTCGACGTGGTCAACACCCTGCGGTACGGGGACCTGCGGGAGGTGATCCTCGTCGGGCACAGCGGTGGCGGGCTGCCGGTGGCGCAGGCCGCCGACCGGGTCTCCGAGCGGCTCACCCGCGTGGTCTACCTGGAGTCGGTGCCGCTGCCGGACGGGACGCGGCAGTTCGACGTCAACCCGCCCGAGGCCCGTACGGAGATCGAGCGGCGCGTCGCCGAGGAGGGAGAGGGCTGGCGGCTGCCCCCGCCGCCGTTCGCCGAGGTCGCGGAGGACCCGCGCAACCTGGCCGGCCTGAACCCGGCCGACCTGCGCCTGCTGCGGGAACGCAGCGTGCCCCAGCCGTTCGCGACCGCGACCGAGCCGCTGCGGCGCACGCACCGCAGCACGCCCGTGCCGGAGACACTGATCGCCTGCATGTTCGCGGAGGAACAGGTACGGCGGATGATCGCGGACAAGCACCCGATGATGGCCGGCTTCGACGGCGTGCCGCAGGTGGTGCCGTTGCCGACCGGGCACTATCCGATGCTGTCGCGCCCGGACGACACCGCGCGGGCGCTGGCCTCACTCGCCTGACTCGGCGCGTTTCCTCAGCGCGGCGTTCATCGCGTCGAAGCGGTCGCAGCTCGCGGCCAGGCTCCCGTGGAGGAACGGCACGGCGATGCCGCGGAACGTCTCGGCCTGGGTGAACCGCACCCGCCCCGCGCCGGCCGCCTCGATCGTGAACCGCTGCTCGCCGTCGGCCAGCCCGCCGATCTCGTGATAGTGGCTGAACCAGCGCAGCTCACGGCCCGCCTCGGCCGCCCGTACGGTCGGGCGGACGGTCGAGGTGCCGCCGCTGGAGTGCAGGCGCAGGGTCAGGGTCTCGCCGACGGCGAGGCGGCCAGCCACGTCGGTGACCTCGGGGTTCCAGCGGTCGTAGGAGCGCAGGTCGGTGAGGACCTGCCAGACCCGGGCGGGGGAGGCGGCGATCTCGGTGGAACGCGTCACGGTATAGGGGTGGGAGCGGCCCCACAGGTAGAAGCCGGCGAGGACGATGGCGGGCGCCAGGATGCCCGCGATCAGCCGGTTGACCATGAACGGGAGCATGCCACAAGCGCCGCACACCGTACGCACGGGGAGGAGTTTCCCTCCGTGGGATATCTCGCACCCCGTGGTCGCGGGCGTGAACGGTCGCCGCACACCCAGCGGATCTGTGTGACCCACCTTGGTGTCGGATTCTCGCTAGCGTGGGCTGGTGGGCAGAGGCGATGCTTGAACGCATGCATGAGGACGTAGAACGCTGTGTACGCGCCGTACGGTCCAAGGACGCGCGGTTCGACGGCTGGTTCTTCACCGGTGTGCTGACCACCGGGATCTACTGCCGGCCGAGCTGCCCGGTGGTGCCGCCCAAGGCGGAGAACATGCGGTTCTACCCCAGTGCCGCGGCGGCCCAGCAGGCGGGGTTCCGCGCGTGCAAACGCTGCCGGCCCGACGCCAGCCCCGGCTCACCACAGTGGAACGAGCGCGCCGACCTGGTGGCCCGCGCGATGCGGCTGATCGCCGACGGCGTCATCGACCGCGAGGGCGTGCCGGGCCTGGCCGCGCACCTGGGCTACAGCACCCGGCAGATCGAGCGTCAGCTGGGCGCCGAGCTCGGCGCCGGCCCGCTCGCGCTCGCCCGCGCCCAGCGCGCCCAGACCGCCCGGCTCCTGATCGAGACCAGCACCCTGCCGATGAGCGACATCGCGTTCGCCTCCGGGTTCTCCAGCATCCGTACGTTCAACGACACGGTCCGGGAGGTCTTCGCGCTCTCGCCGACCGAGCTGCGCCACCGCGTCGGCCGCGGCCGGCCCGCCGAGACATCCGGGACGCTCACGCTACGGCTGCCGTTCCGTGCTCCGCTGTGCCCCGACAACCTGTTCGGTCACCTGGCGGCGACCGCCGTGCCCGGCGTCGAGGAGTGGCGCGACGGAGCGTACCGGCGCACCCTGCGGCTGCCGCACGGCCACGGGATCGTCTCGCTGCGGCCGGGCGCGGACCACGTCACCTGCCGGCTGTCCCTCACCGACCTGCGCGACCTGGCCAACGCGATCAGCAGATGCCGCTGGATGCTCGACCTGGACGCCGACCCCGTCGCCGTGGACGATCTGCTGCGCCGCGACCCGGTGCTGGCGCCGTACGTGGACAAGAGCCCCGGGCGGCGGGTGCCGCGCACCGCGGACGGCGCGGAGTTCGCCATCCGCGCCGTGATCGGCCAGCAGGTGTCCACCGCCGCGGCCCGTACGCACGCGGGCCGGCTCGTCGGCGCACTCGGCGAGCA
>NZ_JBHLZP010000533.1:0-5383 GCF_042429965.1 Actinoallomurus acaciae | reverse complement strand
CCGGCTGTCCGCCGAGGAGCGCGCCCACCTCCGCACGCTCGCGGGCGAGGGCGCGCCCGCCTCCACGCCCTCCGGCGCTGCGGGCATCCGGGCGCGCCGGGTCCTCGACGTCCTCGGCGACACGCCCGCGATCCTGTGCGGCCCCTACGTGGACGTTCTCGCGGCGAACGCGGCGGCGCGCTTCGTCTTCACCGACTTCGACGCGCTCCCCTCGCGCGAGCGGAACGCCGTCCGCTGGATGCTGCTCTCGCCGGTCGCACGGGAGATCTACCGAGACCAGTGGGAGAAGTCCGCGGGCGAGCTGGTGGGCATGCTCCGGATGGACGCGGGCCGCCGTCCCGACGGCCCGCGTGCGCACGAGATCGTCGACGAGCTCCTCGCCGCCAGCCCGCTGTTCCGCCGTCTCTGGACCGAGCACCGGGTGTCAGCGTGGGATACCGAGGAGAAGGTGATTCACCACCCCGCCGCCGGGCCGCTGTGGTTCCACAACTCCGCGATCTCGGTACACGGCGCCCCCGACCAGACGATCTTCATCATGATCCCCGACGACCCGGCGGCGTTCCGTACGGCGTTGTACAGGTTCGACCGAGGCCCGACCGTATACTGCGAAAAGGTCAGACCCCTAGTGGGCTCCCCGACCGAAGTGGAACGGCATGACAGGGACTCCTCTGCGCGTTGACCTGCTCGGGCCGGTGCGGATGTCCGTCGCCGACCGGCCGGTGAATCTGGGCTCGGGGCTCCAGTTGGCCACGTTCGTCACACTTGTCGGCCGCGAGGGGCACCGGACGAGCCGGCGCGAGATCGTGACCGCCCTCTGGGAGTCCGCGCCGCCCACCGCGGACGGCAGCGTCTACACCTACCTCACGGGGCTCCGGCGCGCCTTCGCGGCGGCCGACGCCCCGGAGCTTCTCGTCTCGGACCGGCCCGGTTACCGCCTGCGGATCCCGCTGGAGGCCCAGGACCTGTCCGCCTTCGAGGATCTCGCGGGGACGGCGGCGGCCCACGCCGCCGAGGGCGACCACGAGAGAGCCCTCGACCACTACACCCGGGCGCTCCATCTGGTGCGCGGCGAGCCCTTGGCGGGCGTGCCCGGTCCGTACGCCGAGGTCAGGAGACACGAACTCGGCATGCGGCTGCTGGAGGTCCGCGAGGCCCACGCGAGGGCACGCCTGGCGCTCGGCGCACACGCCGAGGCCGCCGCCGACCTGGCGAGGCTGATCGAGCTGTTCCCGTTCAGTGAGTCGCTGCGCGAGCTGCGCATGCTCGCGCTGCACCGGGGCGGCCGCCCGGCCGAGGCCCTGGAGCTGTTCCGCGACACGCGTGAGACGCTGCGCCGCGAGCTCGGCTCCGAACCCGGCCCCTCGCTTCGGCGGCTGCACGAGCGGATCCTCCACGACCATGCGGGAGAGACGCACGCCGCCGTCTCCCCGCCGCGCCCGCCACGGCCCGCGGCGGACGAGGCCGTACGCCCCCTGTCCGGCGAGACGCGAGACCTCCTCCGCTGGCTCGCCGTCCTCGGCGGGGACGTCCCGGCGGCGTGGCTCACGCTCGTACTGCCGGAGAGCGGGCACCGGCTGGACGGCCTGGCCGGCGAGGCCGTGGCCGCCGGTCTCCTGAAGACCGGCGGCGGACGTGTCCGGTTCAGCCACCCGGCGCGGGGAGAGGCCGTCTACCAACGGATCACCCGCCCGCTCCGCACGGTGATGCACACGCGGGCGGCGCGGGCGCTCGCGGCGGGCGGTGGCCCGCCGGACGCGGTGGCCCGCCAGTTGGTCGTCGACGACGTCGAACTCGACGCGTGGGCCGTGGATTGGCTGTCGGCCAACGTCTCCGAACTGGTGCGGACCGCACCGGACCTCGCCGTACGGCTCGTCGAACGCACGACCGCCGAGTGCCGGATGTGCCCGGTGGTACGGGAGCGGCTGCGCATGGCCCTGGTGCGCGCCCTGTCCCGGCTCGACCGGCTCCCGGAGTCGGTCATCGCCGACGCTCTCGCCACCGCGACGGACCCCGCCGACGTCACCGAGCTCAACCGGTACCTGGCCATCGTCCGGCTGAAGGGCTCAGAGGGGCTTGCCAGTCCGCACGTGCCGCAGCGGGCCCGTACGGTCGAGGTCGGGCAGCCCCGGCGGCGCACGACCGGCAGTCCCGCCTGAGGAGCCGGCTCGCCGAACACGCGGACGAGCCGATCGCCCGGTCCTGGTTTCACCGATCGGACGATCGGCTCGGATCTTTCGTGCCCATCCAGGCATCGGCGTCTTGGTCGTCGCACGGGGCGCGCCTAGAGTTTCCGGCACCGAGCGCCGTCGCGTGATATGCCACCGGCGCGGGTGAGACGTGTCCAGGCCCGCGTCAAGGTGTTCTGAAGGTCGGGTGTCGCAGACTTCCGGAGTCTGATCTAGTTTCCGGAGGAATGGTGAGCCAGGTCACTGTGCGCCCTGTGGCCCGGGACCCGATCATCCTGGTCGGCCTGACGACGATCCTGGGAGAACATCCCCAGATCACGCCCGTCCACGATCCCGACCAGGCGGTCCAGGTGGTGGTCTTCGCGGCCGAGACCCTGCTGCCGTCGGTCGTGCGGCAGCTCCACGAGGTCGCCGAGCAGGACGTACCCATCGTGCTGCTCGCCGACAATCTCGGCGAGGCGTCGCTCCTGACCCTGATCGAGTGCGGAGTGGTCGCCTTCGTGGACCGCCGGTCCATGAACAACGACGAGCTCAACGAGGCCGTCGTCGCGGCGGCGGCCGGTGAGGGTGTGATGTCGCGCGCCGCCCTCGGGCGGCTGATGACGCTGGTCAGGCAGATGCAGACCGACGTACTGGCCCCGATGGGGATCAATGGCGCGGGGCTGTCACCCCGCGAGGTCGACGTCCTTCGTCTGGTCGCCGACGGCGCCGACACCAGTGAGATCGCCAGAGAGCTCGCCTACTCCGAGAGCACCGTGAAGCACGTCCTGTACGAGCTCACGAGCCGGCTCAAGCTGCGCAACCGTTGCCACGCGGTCGCCTTCGCCCTGCGTGCGGGCGTCATCTGAGAGGCGACGCCGCGTCGGCCGACAGTGCGGCCTCCGTGTTGACCGTCGGCAGCCCGCGCTGGTGAAGGTCGCCGACGAACCGGCTGACGAGAGCGTCGGAGGGGGCCGCGACGACCGCGATCACGTCGCGCAGAACCCGGGGCTCCAGCCGACGCACGACACCGCTGGGACGTGCGGTCAGCGCGGAGACCGGCACGATGGTGACACCGAGACCGGCGCCGGCGAGCTGCGCCGCCGTCCTCGGGCTACCGGTGCGGAGCACCGCGTTGAGCGTGACGTCGTGCTTGGCGACGAACCGGTCCACCCACACGGCGTTGCCGTTGCTCGGGTCGTAGTGCACGAAGGGCTCGTGGGCGAGCTGGTCCACCGTCACCCACGGCTGCGCGGCGAACCGGTGGTCCTCACGCGCCACCACGACGATCTCCTCCTGGCCGAGGACCTCGACGTGGGCGCCGGTGCTCGTCGGAGGCGGACCCACCGCCAGATCAAGTTCGCCGGAGGCCAGTACGCCGACCATGCGGTCCGAGCTGGTGAACTCGGCCAGTTCCAGCCGGACGTCCGGCCGGCGCGAGCGCCACTGGCGCAAGATCGGGACCAGGAGCCACGGCGTCATCGTCTCGACACATCCGATCCGGAGACGTCCGCCCCGGCCCTCCCCGACCTGACGGCCCACCCGCACGGCACGGTCCGCGGCCTGGAGCGCCGCGCGCGCCTCTTCGGCGGCGGCACGACCCGCGGCGGTCACGCGCACGCCCCGTGGAAGCCGCTCCACCACCGGCGTGCCCAGCTCACGCTCAAGCGCCGAGATCTGGTGCGACAGCGCCGGTTGCGACATGTGCAACGCTGCCGCCGCCGCCGTCACCGACCTGGCGTCCACCAGCGCGACCAGGCACTCAAGGGCCCGAAGTGTAGCCATTCGCGAAACCTACCCAGTAGCTCTCAAAGCTCCAAAGTTTGCATCTTCGCAGCTCACCGGCACTCCGAACGACCGGTGGACGTGGACGCCCGTGATCGCTCCGGAGGATTCTAATGGTTAAATATTATTTTTCCATTAGGACGATACCATGCCGGGCACCCGGCCTGGACGCCCGCCGCCGGAGGCTCGGCCAAACGCCTACTCCGCAGTTATCCATTAGTCGGTGTACTAACGTGGGGAACGTGGGGAACGACGAGGTGGTCGCCGGTGCGGTCCTGCTGGGCGAACCGCTCCCGGTCGAGCTGATGAACACCGTCGGCGTGGGCCGGCAGGGCGTGCACGACGCGCTGGAGGACGACGCCGGAGTCGCGGCCTGGCTGCGCGCGGTCGGCGACCGCGTCGGCGTCGCGGCCGGAGCACCGTGCGACGGACTGGATGAGGACGCCGTGCGTCCCGTCTCCGGGCGCGTGCGTTCGCTCCGTGACGCCCTGCGCCGCCTGGCCTCGGAGATGACCTCGGACCCGCGTCCGCCCGCCACGGCGCCGGAGCTGACACGACCGGACGCCGTGACGGCGCTCAACGCGTTCGCCGGGACCTGGCCCGAGCTCGTCTGGCCCTCCGACGGGCCGCCGTCCCGTGCCTTCCGATCGCCGGACGGCCCCGCCGACCTGGCGATCGCCCTGATCGCCCATCAGGGCGTGGAGCTCTTCGCCGGAGCCCAGCGGAGACGGCTCCGCGCCTGTCTCGCGCCCAACTGCCTGCTCTTCTTCGTCGCGGAGCACGCGCGGCGTGAATGGTGCTCGGCCCTCTGCGGCAACCGCGCCCGGGTCGCCCGCCACTACCACCGCCACCGCTGATCGGGAGAACGCGTGACGAACAGCAGGAGGCTCGAGTTCGCCGGATCGCACGGCCTGCCGCTGGCCGCCCGGCTGGAGCTGCCCGAGGGCACTCCCCGCGCGTACGCGCTGTTCGCGCACTGCTTCACGTGCGGCAAGGACGTGGTCGCGGCGGCGCGGATCGCGCGCGCCCTCGCCGGCTCTGGGATCGCGGTGCTGCGGTTCGACTTCACCGGTCTCGGCGGCTCCGGCGGTGACTTCGCCAACACCGGCTTCACCTCCAACATCGAGGACCTCGTGTGCGCGGCCGACCACCTGCGCGCGGAGTTCGCGGCGCCGTCGCTTCTCATCGGGCACTCACTCGGCGGTGCGGCGGCGCTCGCCGCGGCCCGTCGCGTACCCGAGGTACGCGCGGTCGCGGCCATCGCCGCGCCCGCCGATCCCGAGCACGTCCTGCGCCTGCTGGGTGACGGCCGCGACGAGATCGCGCGCCGAGGTGAGGCCGAGGTCGTCCTCGCCGGCCGCGCGTTCCGCATCCGGAGGGAGTTCCTCGACGACATCGCCGCACAGCCGCAGGCCGAGCGGATCGCGACGCTC
>NZ_JBHLZP010000532.1:0-5423 GCF_042429965.1 Actinoallomurus acaciae | reverse complement strand
ATGGCCGGGCGCCGCTGGATGACCGCGGCCCACCGCTCGGAGAGCGGGCGGCGTCCGCTCCGCCGGGTCAGCGCGGGCACCCGGAACCGGTCGATCCGCCGGCCGGCGAAGCCGAGCAGCGCGGGCAGCAGCGTCACCGCGGCGATCATGCTCATCAGGACGGTGAGCGAGGCCGCCACGGCCACCGCGCTCAGCAGCCGCTGCCGCATGACGAGCAGTCCCAGGAGCGCGACCACCACCGTCGTGCCGGCGAACACGACCGACCGGCCCGCCGTCGCGACGGCCGTGGCGGTGGCCGCCTCCGGGTCGTCGCCTCCGTCCAGTGCCTCCCGGTAGCGCGTGACGATGAACAGCGCGTAGTCCACGCCGACGCCGAGGCCGATCAGCCCGGCCACGATCGGGCTAAATGACGGGGCGGGCAGGACGTGGCCGAGCAGCGAGATGCCGGCCAGTCCGGTGCCGATCCCGAAGACCGCGGTGACGATCGGCAGCCCCATCGCGAGCAGCGAGCCGAAGGCGATGAGCAGCACGATCACCGCCGCGAGTAGGCCGATGCCCTCCGTGGGACCGCCTCCCGGGGTCTCGACGTCGACGACCGCGTCACCGCCGAGGGCGAGCGTCAGCCCGTCCCCCGAGGCGTCGCGCGCCTGGGCGATCATCTTCTTCACGCCGTCCGCGGGCATCTCCGCGGAGATCCGGTCGAGCTGGATCGGGGCGAACGCGGTGAGCCCGTCCGGCGAGACCTGGGCGGGCACGCGGTACGGCGAGCTCACCGAGGTGACGTGCGGGCCGTGGGACAGCTCGCCGATGACCCGGTCGACGCGGGGCCGTACGGAGGCGACGCCCTGGTCGGCGTGGATCGCGAGCGTCAGCGTGTCGCCGTTCTGCTGCGGGAAGTGTTCCTTGATCAGGTCCTGGGCCCGGGCGGACTCGCTACCGCCACCGCCGAAGGCGTTGTCGGCCGGGGCCGAGTAACCGAACCCGACCACCATCACCGCCGCCGCACCGACGATCCAGAGCAACAGGACCCGGCGCCGGCGGCGATGACACAGCCGGGCCAGCCGAACGAGCGGGCCGTCATGCACGGGAGTCTCCTCTTCGTTTACCGGCCCTCAGACTCCCGTTCCCGGTACGCCCGAAGCGTCATGCCCGCGATGACACCTCGGCTCGGCGCGTACTCCGCGAGGAGTACGGCCGTCTACGGCTCGAGTACGTACTGGACCGCGTGGCGTTCGGCGGTGATCGGGGTGATGCACTCGTCGATGATCGCGCGGTGCGTGGGATGGTCGCGGTAGACGAGGTAGGCGTCGCGGTCGGCGAAGTCGGCGACCACCGCGAAGTCGAAGTTCCCGGGGTTGACGCCGGCGTCGTGACCCATCGCGTAGGCGCGCAGCTCGGGGATCAGGCCGGGAAGCTCTCTGAGCCGGTCCTCGACGGTCTTCCTCTGCTCCGCGGTCACGTCGTCACGCCACCGGAACACCACGACATGCCGAAATCCGGACACGGACCCTCCTTAACTACGGAACGTTTCCGTGGACGACCTTACGGAAGGCACTCGGCGGCCGAAGGGGCGGCCCGGTGAAACCGAACCGCCCCTTCATCTGCCGAATCGTCAGGTCCAGGACACTCCGTCCATGACGCCTTCCTCTCCCCTGATCTTCACTGTGACCCCGCCCCCTGATGCGATGATCTCCTGAAACCGAGGTTAGAAGCTCACAGCCCAACTTGAAATACGTTATTTGACCTATTTTGACCCAAACACGACGCGCATTTACCATTTCACGGACGGTCACGGGTAACAGATGCCCAGATATCCGTCATGTCGGATGCGAGTAGCGTGCTCTCGTGAAGGTAGCGGATCTGCATCCCTGGCCCAAAGTCGCCGAGGAGGCCCTGGCGATCCAGGACCGCCTCCGGCCCCTCGCCGACCTGACCTCGGCCGGTCCTCAGGCCGTACGCACGGTGGCGGGTCTCGACGTCGCGTACGCCGACGACCGGCTGGCGGCGGCGGTCGTCGTGCTCGACGCCGAGACGCTCGCGGTCGTCGAGGAGGCGACCGCACTCGACCGGCCCGGATTCCCCTACGTCCCCGGGCTCTTCGCCTTCCGCGAACTGCCGGCGCTGGTCGACGCGCTGCGCGCGCTGAGCGTCACCCCCGACCTGCTGGTCTGCGACGGCCACGGGCTGGCCCATCCCAAGCGGTTCGGGCTGGCCTGCCACCTCGGCGTGCTGACCGGGCTGCCCTCGATCGGCGTCGGCAAGACCAGGCTGGTCGGCGACTACGACGAGCCCGGCGACGAACGCGGCGCCTGGAGCCCCGTAGGCGACGGCGGGCAGGAGGTCGGGCGGGCCCTGCGCACGCAGACGGGCGTCAAGCCCGTGTTCGTGTCCGTCGGCCACCGCGCCGACCTCGACACGGCGTGCGCGATGACGCTGCGGCTGGCGCCGCGCTACCGCCTGCCGGAGACGACGCGCCGCGCCGACCACCTGTCGCGGGAGACGCTCAGAGCGCGTTGAGGAAACGCCGGGCGATCGGCGCGGCGGTCTTGGAGCCGAACCCGCCGCCCTCGACGATCACGGCGAACGCCACGTCCCCGTGGAAGCCCATGAACCACGCGTGGGTCGGCGGGTCCTTGCCGTCCTTCCCCGAGGCGTACTCGGCCGTGCCCGTCTTGCCCGCCGTGCCCGCCGGCAGACCGGCGTCCTTGGCGGTGCCCGTCGTCACGACCGCACGCATCATGGTGGCCAACTCGGAGCGCAGGCGGGAGTCGAGCCGGCCCGCCTTGGCCTTCTGCGCGACCTGCGGGTCGGACACGAAGACCGGCGGATGCCAGGTGCCGCCCGCGATGCCCGCGGCCACCCCCGCCATGCTGAGGGCGTTGGCCAGGTCACGTCCCTGCCCGAACCCGGCGACGGCCATCTCCGAGGTGCTCGTCGGCGAGGGGAAGCTTCCCGCCGCGACGTGCATGCCGGGGTCGATCTTCTGGTTGAAGCCGAAGAGGTTCGCGGCGCTCGACAGCCGGGACGGGTTGAGGCGCTTCTGCGTCTGGAGCGCGAAGGCGGTGTTGCACGACTGGGCCAGCGCCTCCGTGAACGTCATATCGCCGGTCTTCTCGCCCTCGGAGTTGTGGATGACCTGACCGCCGACGTTGGCCGCCTTGGGGCACTCCACCGTGTCCGAGGGGCTGAGCCCGCTGCGCAGCAGCGCGTACGCCGTGACCACCTTGAACGTCGAACCGGGCGGGTAGGTGCCCTGCAACGCGCGGTCGAAGCCGCCGGGGTAGTTGGCGACGGCGAGGATCTGCCCGTCGGACGGGCGGATCGCCACCATGGACGTCGGCTTGGTCTGCCCCTGCAGGGCCGCCGCGGCGGCGCTCTGGACGTGCTGGTCCAAAGTCGTCTTCACGTCGCGGCCGGCCTTGCCGGCGAAGCCGCCGACCTTCTTGACCGGATGGTTCGAGGCGTCGGCGACGATGACGGAGGCGGTGGGAGTGCCGGCGAGGCGCTTGTCGAAACGCTGCTGGATGCCCGACTGCCCGACGATGTCGCCCTTGCTGTAGGACGTGCCGAGTTTCTTGGCCTGCTTGTCGGTCAGCGCCGCGGTGGTGCCGACGATCTGCTGCACCGAGCCGGAGACGTCGGTGCCGTCGATCGGGCTGCCGTCGGCCGCGACCACCCGGGCCCGCTTGGGCCACCGATAGGTGATCGTCAGGTGCTGCCCGCTGTGCAGGTCCGGGTGGATGCTCTCCGGCGACCAGATGACCTTCCACTCGCGATGGTCGGTCTTCAGCCGCAGCCGTCCCTGGTAGTGCCAGGTGCCCATCGGAAGGGTGAGGTCGGCGGTGAAGGGAACCGTCGCCTCGCCACCCTGCCTGGACTCGGTGCCGGGCGACGCCTGCACCTTCGTGACCCCCAGCCCCTTGCGCAGCGTCTGGTACTGCTGGTCGAGATCGGGCGGAGGCGCGAGCGCCTCACCGCGCATCGCGGTGGCGTCGTCGCGCGCCCATGCGGACAGGAAGGCGCGCGCGGTCGCCGTAGGACTGCCCTTGGTTCTGAGCAACAGATAGGCGCCACCCGCGACGCCGAGGACGACGACCGTCCCCGCCGCGATGGACGCCCACAGGATTTTGTGTCGCACGAGTTCGTGACACTCCCCCGGATGTCTGGTCTGATCGGTCATCGTAGTGTCTGGCGCCGCGAAGCCGGTCGTCCGGCTTCCGGCCTGCGGCCTCGTTCAGGACGTTCGACCAGATGAGAGGTGCCATGGGCAGGCTCGACGGCAAGGTGGCGCTCATCACCGGCGGCGCGCGTGGTATGGGCGAGGCGCACGTCCGGCGTTTCGTCGCCGAGGGCGCCCGCGTGGTCTTCGGCGACCTGCTGGAGGAGGAGGGCGGCCGGCTCGCCGACGAGCTCGGCGACGCGACGCGGTTCGTCCGGATGGACGTCACCCGGCCGGACGACTGGCGGACCGCCGTCGACACCGCGCTGGCCGCGTTCGGCGAGCTCGGCGTGCTGGTGAACAACGCCGGGGTCCTCCGCTACGGCCGGATCGAGGACATGTCCCTCGAACAGTTCACCCAGATCATCGAGGTCAACCTGGTCGGACAGTGGCTCGGGGTCAAATCGGTCATCGGCGCGATGAAGGCCGCGGGCGGCTCGATCGTCAACGTCTCCTCCACCGAGGGCTTCGTCGGCGCCACGGGTCTGGCCGCCTACAGCGCCAGCAAGTTCGGCGTACGGGGCCTGACGAAGGCGGCCGCGCGGGAGCTCGGGGAGTACGGCATCCGCGTCAACTCCATCCACCCGGGCGCCATCCTCACTCCGATGGTCACCGAGGACGCGGCGCTGGTGTCGGCCAAGGCGGAGAGCGCCGACGCGTTCCTGCGCGCGCTGCCGCTCGGGCGGATGGGCACCCCGGAGGAGATCCCCGCGCTCGTGGTCTTCCTCGCCTCGGACGAGGCGACGTACTGCACGGGCAGCGAGTTCGTGATCGACGGCGGCATGCTCACGGGCGCCGGCTACTGACCGGCGGGACACCCTCGCCCGCCGCACGATCAACGGCCGACCGGGCTTCCACGTGCGTGCCCCGTCCACCGTCCCCGGCAACAGCACCGGCTTCTCCCGTCCGCTACGAAGGGACGGTTCCGTGGCCGGGGACCGAGGACGGGAGGATGGCGGTCAGGGCGGCCCGGAGGTCGGACATGTCGTCGAGGACCGCGTCCGGGCCCGCGGCGGTGAGGTCGGCGCGGGACGTGATGCCGGTGGCGACCGCGACGACGCGGGCGCCGTTCGCACGGGCCGCCTCGATGTCCAGGACCGAGTCGCCGACCAGGACGGTCGGCGTGGCCGTACCGGGGCCGTAGCGGGCCTCGGCGCGGGACCGGGCGACCGGGACCAGGCCGGGGCGGTGCTCGTCGTCGGTG
>NZ_JBHLZP010000531.1:359-5783 GCF_042429965.1 Actinoallomurus acaciae | reverse complement strand
CGCGCCCTCGAGCTCACCGAGGCGTCGATGGGCGAGCTCGACGCGCGCGCCGAACCGCTGCGCGCCGCCGCCCTGCGCATCCTCGCCGGCCGGATCCACTGGGTGGCCGGGGACGTCGCCGCCGCCTGCCGCTCCTACGACGAGGCGGTGGCGCTGCTGCCCGCCGAGGCCTCCACGCGTGAGCGCGCCCAGGTCCGTGCCCTCCAGGGCCACGCCTTCATGCTCCAGAACCGTTACACGGACGCCGCCGCCTGCTGCCGGGAGGCCATCGCCGTGGCCGTCGCCGTGTGCGCGCCCGACCTGGAGGTCCACGCCCGCAACACCCTGGGCGTCGCGATCGCCATGCTCGGCGAGGTGCCACAGGGCCTGGAAGAGCTGGCCTCCGCGCTGCGGCTCGCCAAGTCGCGCGGCGACACCTGGGAGCTGGGCCGCACCTACGTCAACTTCTCCGACGCGTTGCTGTGGGCGGGGCGCTGGGCGGAGGCCGCCGAGGTCGGCATGGAGGGCGTGCACGTCTGCCGCGGCCTGGGCTACGGCCGTACGACCTGCATGTGCGCGGCGGGCAACACGCTGGGCGCCCTGGTGCGGCTCGGCCGCTGGCCGGACGCGGACCGGTTGGTCGAGGAGGTCAGCGACATCGACGCGCCGCCCGGACAGCGGTGGGGCGTCACCCTGGCCATGACGGACCTCGCGCTGCGCCGCGGCGACGTCCAGGGCGCCCGCGCGCTGCTGTCGTCGGTCGAGGAGACCGTCGCGCGGTCGCAGAACAGGGAGCTCGTCGTCTCGTTCCACGTCTGCGCCGCCTGGCTGGCGATCTCCGAGGGCGACGACGAGGCGTGCCGCGAGCGCGTACGGACCGGCCTGGACCTGATCCGCGGCTCGGAGTACCTGCGGCTCGGCCCCGAGCTCTGCGCGATCGGGCTGGCCGCCCAGGCGTCGCTCGGCGGCGACCCCGGCGAGTTCCTCAAAGAGTGCCGGGAGTTCCTCAGCGGCATGATCGGGTGCCCGGAGCCGGAGGCGTACGGCCGTACCGCCGAGGCGGAGGCGACGCGCCTCACGACCCCCGACCCGGTCGCGTGGGCGGACGCGCGGGTCGCGTGGGAGGTGCTCGGCGAGCCGTACCACACGGCGTACTGCCGGTTCCGCGGCGCGGAGGCGCTCCTCGCGACGAAGGGCTCGCGTGAGGAGGCGGCGACGCTGCTGCGCGCGGCCCACGAGACGGCCGTGGCGCTGGGCGCGGACAGCCTGCGCAGGAAGATCGAGGACCTGTCCCGCCGCGGGCGCCTGGAGCTGGTACGGGCGGGAGAGACGGTGCCCGGGCTGACCGCCCGCGAGGGGGAGATCCTCGCCCTGCTGAGCGACGGCCGTACCAACCGGCAGATCGCCGAGGCGCTGTTCATCAGCGAGCGTACGGTCGGCGTCCACGTCTCACGGATCCTGCACAAGCTCGGCGTGCCCAACCGCGGCGCCGCCGCGCACGTGTTCAGAGCCGCGGAGTGAACGACTCGCCGCGCAGGGCGCGGTCGACCAGCTCGATGCCCTCGGCGATCGTCACGAGGCGGGTGCCCTCGCGCCGGTAGATGTCCAGCACGGCCTCGACGCCGTGCGGCGGGATGACGCCGGACAGCTCCGTACGCGCCGTACGGAACCCCAGCCGGGCCGCCTCGACGCCCGCGGACACGTGCTGGCGCGCCATCCGGGCGAGCGCCACGGGGTAGCGGCGCAGCACGCCGTAGCGGCGGTATTCGGGCGGCACGAACTCCAGGAGCCAGGCCACCGCGGTGTCCTCGAACCTCTCGGTGCCCGGCGGATGCACGCCGGCAGGCCAGCCGGGCGGAACGTACGCGTTCACAGGGATCAGCCTACGACGGATTCGAACATTTGTTCGATGAAGACGCGTGCCGGGGAGGAGGCGTGCCGGGGAGGAGTCAGTCTTCGTCGTCCGTGTTCTCCGGCTCGTCCGGGTCGCGCCGCCGGGTGATCCGGATCGTGCCCGAGTCGAGGTCGTCGCGGCCCTGGCCGCCGGCCTCGGTGTGCAGCTCGTGGCGGCGGATCTTCTCCTTCTCCTCCTCCTCGAGCTGGATCTGTTTTCCGGCGCCGCCGAACGCGGCCTGCAGATCGGCGAACATGCCGGGTCCGAAACCGGCCCCCGACTCGGAGTCACCGCGGATCGCCGACATCAGCCCGCCGCCGCCCGTCCCCTCCTTCGGCCAGTCGATGACCTCTGGCGTGGGAGGCGAGGCCGTACGTTTGCGAGGGCGCCTACGGCGCCGCCGGAACGGTGATCTCACGCATCCTCCAACGTTCGGCCGATCCCCAGGATTCCTTGAGACTGCGAGGGCAGACCCAACGAGACTGCCCGTGAACCCTCGCACAGCCTCTAATGAGGACCCGCCCGAATGGTATGCGCCCTCGCGGTGATCTCGGACGGTAACCTGCGGAGCGTGTCCCTCACTCTGGCCGACATCGTCGGGATCTTCGACGACCGCTACGATCCGGCCTGGGCGGAGTCCTGGGACGCCGTCGGCCTGGTCTGCGGCGACCCGGGCGCGCAGGTCCGCCGGGTGCTGTTCGCGGTCGACCCGGTCGCCGAGGTCGCGGACGAGGCGCTCGACTGGGACGCCGACCTGATCGTCACCCACCATCCGCTGCTGCTGCGCCCCGTGCACGGCGTTCCGGCGACCACGCCCAAGGGCCGCCTCGTCCACCGGCTGATCCGGACCGGGACGGCGCTGTTCACCGCGCACACCAACGCCGACGTCGCCGACCCCGGGGTCTCCGACGCCCTGGCGCGCGCCGTGGGCGTGTCCGGCGACCTGCGGCCCCTCAGCCCGTCGCCGGACGATCCCCGGCGCGGGGTCGGCCGGGTCGGCGTGCTCGCGGCGTTCTCCTCCTACCAATCGGCCGCCCGCCGCGTGAACGGCGTGATGAGCGCCACCGGCCGCCGCCCGCTGGAGATCGTGCTGTTCGACCAGGAGTCGGCGGCGCGGAGCCCCTCGCCGCTCCTGGCGAGTCTCCCGGTCACCGGCCGGCTCGACGGGATCATCCTGGTGAGCCGGCCGCTGGACGACACGGTGGCCGCCCGGCTGCGCGAACTGCGCCTCCCCACCGTGCTGGTGGACGTGCGTCATCCCGGCTTCGACTCCGTCCACACGGACGACGAGGCCGGCGGGCGGCTCGTCGCCGCGCGCCGGCTGTCCCGTGGACACGCGAGGTTCGCCTTCCTCGGCGAGGAACAGCGGTCCGACCGGTACGTCTCACCGTCGCAGCGGAGGCTCGCGGGCTTTCGCGCGGCCCTGGCCGAGGCCGGCCGCACGCCCGTCGTACGCCTCGCCCGTCACGAGGTGGGGCAGGCCCTGGCCACCGCGCGCGAACTCCTGTCCGCGCAGCCGCGTCCGACAGCGGTGTTCGCCGCCGACGACACCCTGGCGGCCGGGGTCATGCGCGCCGCCCACGAGCTCGGCCTCGCGGTGCCCGGAGACGTCGCCGTGGTCGGCTTCGACGACGACGAACTGGCCGAGGCCCTCGGCCTGACGACCGTACGGCAGCCGCTGGAGGAGTCCGGGCGTACGGCGATGGAGCTGCTGCTGCGGCGGATCGATCAGCGCGGGAGCGAGGCCGGGGCCGTACGGGAGATCACGCTGCGGCTCGACCTGGCCGTCCGCGGGTCCACTTGAGGAATTCGTGGCCGCACCAGGTCGTTTTCCCATAATGGACCCGTCGTCACTGGCAGAGCAGCTGAACGCGGAGCGCGAGAAGACGCTCGAGCGCATCGCGGCGCTGGCACACGACCGTGAGGGCGTCATCGAGTCCTCCGTGTCGACCGGCGTGGATGACGAGCACGACCCGGAGGGCGCCACGATCGCGTTCGAGCGGGCCCAGATCGAGGCCCTGCTCGACCAGTCGCGCCGTCACCTGTCCGACCTGGACCTCGCCCTGCGCCGGCTCGACGAGGGCGCGTACGGCCAGTGCGAGGTCTGCGGCGCCCCGATCCCCGCCGACCGTCTCACCGCCCGTCCCACGGCACGCACCTGCATCGGCTGCGCCTCCCGGCGTTGAGCGGGTTCTCACGCGCCTTTAATGATCGCCTCATCGCAGGCCAATCTCGGGCGCCGACCGTGGACCCATGAGCCCGCCGACGTCTGTCTCCCTGTCTCCCGGGCGCGCCGCGCCGGCCGCCCGAAGCCTCCGCGGCTCCTCCGGCGACCCGGTC
This sequence comes from Actinoallomurus acaciae, assembly GCF_042429965.1. Lineage (NCBI taxonomy): Bacteria > Bacillati > Actinomycetota > Actinomycetes > Streptosporangiales > Thermomonosporaceae > Actinoallomurus > Actinoallomurus acaciae. The sequence goes on along the minus strand of NZ_JBHLZP010000531.1, from coordinate 1,570 downwards.
TGGGCACGCCCGGCGCTCATCGCACTGCTCGCCGCCACGGGTGTGCTCTACGTCTGGGGGCTGGGCGCCTCGAAGTGGGCCAACGCGTTCTACTCGGCGGCGGTACAGGCGGGCGCGCACAGCTGGAAGGCGTTCTTCTTCGGCTCCTCCGACGCGGCGAACTCCATCACCGTCGACAAGACGCCGCTGGCCCTGTGGCCGATGGACCTGGCGGCACGCCTCTTCGGGGTGAACTCCTGGAGCATCCTCGTACCGCAGGCGCTCATGGGCGTGGCCACGGTCGGCCTGCTCTACGCGAGCGTACGGCGCTCGCTCCGGCCGCTCGGCCCGCGCGCCGCCGCGTGCGGCGCGCTGCTGGCCGGAGCGGCCCTCGCGACGACGCCGATCGCCGCGCTGATGTTCCGCTACAACAACCCGGACGCGCTGCTGGTGCTGCTGCTGACCGCCGGCGCGTACGCGCTGCTGCGCGCGCAGGAGCAGGCGAGCACACGGTGGCTGGTCGTGGCGGCGAGCTGTGTGGGGCTGGCGTTCCTGGCCAAGATGCTCCAGGCGTTCCTCGTGCTGCCCGCGTTCGGCCTGGTGTACCTGGTCATGGCGCCGACTCCCCTGCGCCGCCGGCTGCGGCAGCTCGCCGACGCCGCGGTCGCGCTGATCGTGTCGGCCGGCTGGTGGGTCGCGATCGTCGCCGCCGTGCCAGCGGGCTCACGGCCGTACATCGGCGGCTCGCAGCACAACAGCGTGCTCGAACTCGCCCTGGGCTACAACGGCATCGGCCGTCTCAGCGGCGACGAGACGGGCGGCCTGGGCAACACGAACCAGGACGCGGGCTGGATGCGCATGTTCGGCGTGGAACTCGGCGGGCAGATCGCCTGGCTGCTCCCGGCCGCGCTGATCCTGCTGGTGGCCGGCCTGTGGGCGGTCGCCGCCGGTCGGGTACGCCGCGCCGCCGCGCCAGACGGTCCGGGAGGGTCGCCGGCCGTCGCCGGGGCCGCCGCCCTCTTCGTGTGGGGCGGCTGGCTGCTGGTCACCGACGCGGTGTTCAGCCTGATGCAGGGGATCTTCCACGGCTACTACACGATCGCGCTGGCACCGCCGATCGCGGCGCTCACCGGGCTGGGCGGCACGATCCTGTGGGCTCGTCGCCGGCGTCCGGCGGCCACGGGCGCGCTGGTCGCGGTCGTCGTACTGACGGCCTGGTGGTCGTACCGTCT
>NZ_JBHLZP010000531.1:0-302 GCF_042429965.1 Actinoallomurus acaciae | reverse complement strand
GCCTGATCGCCGCCGTGGGACTGATCGCGGGCGCCTGGCTCTCCCGTCGTTCACCGGCCGACTCGCGTCGAGACGAGATGTCCGGCCTCGCCGGGCGGGTGCTGGTCGCCGGCGGCGTCCTCGCGGTCGTGGTCTCGCTGGCGGGACCCACGGCGTACGCCGTGGAGACCGCGACCACCGCGCACAACGGCGCCATCCCGTCGGCCGGCCCCTCCGGGATGGGCGGGCCGGGCGGAATGCCGGGTCGCGGGGGCTTCCCCGGCGGCCCGCGAGGAACGCGCAACGGCGCACCGAACGGCACG
>NZ_JBHLZP010000530.1:0-5444 GCF_042429965.1 Actinoallomurus acaciae | reverse complement strand
CGCATCGCGGCCCCGAACGGCTCGCCGCCCCGCTCCCCGGCGGCGGCGATGGTCCAGCGCCTGCGCGAGGCGACCGACCGCGGCGGGCGCGTGTGGATCGGCTACCTCGACCAGCAGGGCCAGGCGTCCAGCCGCATCATCGAACCCGCGCGCATCGAGGGCGGTTTCCTCACCGCGTACGACGCGACCCGCGCCGCCGTGCACCGGTTCGCGCTGCACCGCATCACCGGGGTCGCCGACGTGGACGGCGCCGGCTGACCGCTCCAAAATGTTGAAACCGGACGCCGTTGTCGCGCGTCCTATCACGGGGCCGACATCCAGGAGAGTCACATGACGTGGCAGGACCCGCAGGGTCAGCCGGGCTGGCGCGACGCGTACGGGCAGTACGGGCAGTACGGCCAGGGGCAGGACCCGTACGGGCAGCAGTCCTACGGGCAGGATCCATACGGGCAGAATCCGTACGGCCAGGGCGCGTACGACCCGTACGGATACGGCCCGTACGGTCCCGCCGCCGTCCAGCGGAGCGGCGGCTCGGCCATCGCCGCGCTGGTGGTCAACATCATCGAGGGCTTCCTCTGCTGCGGCGGCCTGCTGTGGATCCCCGGCGTGATCATGGCAGCGATCGCGATGAGCAAGAAGGACTCCGACCCGGAGGCCTCCCGTAAGCTGACCATCGCCGCGTGGGTCTGCGCCGCCGTCGACGTCCTCCTCTGCATCGCCCTCTTCATCGCCCTCTATGCGATCGGTGAGTTCTCGAACAACTCCAGCACCAGTCCCTGACCCGGGTGGCCGACAATCCGCGCGGGAAGCAGCGAGGGGGCTCAGGCTGTTGGAGACTGTGACCCCCGGCTCCCGAAAGGCTTCCCGTGACCGACGGCCCGCTCATCGTCCAGTCCGACAAGACACTGCTGCTCGAGGTCGACCACGACGCGGCGGCCGAGTGCCGTAAGGCGATCGCCCCGTTCGCCGAGCTCGAACGCGCGCCCGAGCACGTCCACACCTACCGGATCACGCCTCTGGCGCTGTGGAACGCGCGGGCGGCCGGCCACGACGCCGAGCAGGTGATCGACGCGCTGATCAGCTTCGCGCGCTACCCGGTCCCGCACGCCCTTCTCGTGGACATCGCCGACACGATGGGCCGGTACGGCCGGCTCCGACTGGAGAAGCACCCGACGTACGGGCTGGTCCTCGCCTCCTCCGACCGCGCGGTGCTGGAAGAGGTGCTGCGCGCCAAGAAGCTCCAGTCGATGTTCGGCCCGCGGGTCGACGACGACAGCGTGGCGGTGCACCCGAGCGAGCGCGGGACGCTCAAGCAGGCACTGCTGAAGCTCGGCTGGCCGGCCGAGGACCTCGCCGGTTACGTCGACGGCGAGGCGCACCCGATCTCCCTGGTCGAGGACGGCTGGGCGCTGCGCGGCTACCAGCAGGAGGCGGCCGACTCGTTCTGGCACGGCGGCTCGGGGGTGGTCGTCCTGCCCTGTGGCGCCGGAAAGACGATCGTCGGCGCGGCCGCGATGGCGCACGTGTCGGCGACCACGCTGATCCTCGTCACCAACACCGTCTCGGCGCACCAGTGGAAGCAGGAGCTGCTGCGCCGCACCTCGCTGACCGAGGAGGAGATCGGCGAGTACACCGGCACCAAGAAGCAGATCCGTCCCGTCACCATCGCGACGTACCAGGTCATGACGACCCGGCGGAAGGGCGTCTACACGCACCTGGAGCTGTTCGACGCCCGCGACTGGGGCCTGGTCCTGTACGACGAGGTCCACCTGCTGCCGGCGCCGATCTTCCGGATGACCGCCGACCTGCAGACCCGCCGCCGGCTGGGCCTGACCGCCACGCTCGTACGCGAGGACGGCCGCGAGGGTGACGTGTTCTCCCTCATCGGGCCCAAGCGGTACGACGCTCCGTGGAAGGAGATGGAGGCGCAGGGCTGGATCGCCCCGGCGGACTGTGTCGAGGTGCGCGTGACCCTGACCGATTCCGAGCGGCTCGCGTACGCCACGGCCGAGCAGGAGGACCGCTACCGGTTCTGCGCGACGACGCCGACCAAGTCGGCGGTGGTGCAGGCCCTCGTCGAACGCCACCGCGGCGAACAGACCCTGGTCATCGGCCAGTACATCGACCAGCTCGACGAGCTCGGCGAACGCCTGGACGCCCCGGTGATCAAGGGTGAGACGAAGGTCAAGGAGCGCGAACGGCTGTTCGACGCCTTCCGGTCCGGCGAGATCTCGGTGCTGATCGTCTCCAAGGTGGCCAACTTCTCCATCGACCTGCCCGAGGCCGCCGTCGCCGTCCAGGTGTCGGGGACGTTCGGGTCACGCCAGGAGGAGGCCCAGCGTCTCGGCCGCGTGCTGCGCCCGAAGTCATCCGGCAAGGGCGCGCGCTTCTACTCCGTGGTCGCCCGCGACACCCTCGACCAGGACTACGCCGCCCACCGGCAGCGCTTCCTCGCCGAGCAGGGCTACGCCTACCGCATCGTCGACGCCGACGCCGTCCTCGCCGACGAGGAGATCTAAGAGCGTGTTCGAGTCGAAGCGTGGCCTGGTGTCGCTTGTCATCGGCCTGCACATCGCTTGGTGAGTCGGCGCAGTCCGTCCGTTGCTCGTCCCGGCGCCGCCCCTCGTCGTCCTGCTGCACGGCGCTCCGTTTTTCTCGTTCATCTGGCGTGACGTCGCTCGTGCCTTGGCCGTGAGTCGTTCGGTGTACGTCTTCGGCCCGCCCCGACGTCGTCGCGCTCGTGAACCGTGGTGTCCCTTAGCGATGCCTGGCCTTGGTCGAGGCGGTGTCGTCATCTGCCGTGGGGCGGCGAGTTCTTCGCGCTGGTGGGCGAACACCCCGAGGTCTTCCGGCGGCTGCCAGAACCGCTGCACCGGGTGCTGCTGCGCGAGTACGTCGCCACGGCCGGTTCCCCCGGCTTGCGCCCTGGATGCCCTGACCGCCCCGTGGCTCGGCGCGGCCGGTCAGGCCGCGTTCTGTCGCCCGCTCACCCAGCGCCGCGCCGACCAGTCCTCCACCGACCGCATCCAGGACGGTTATGGCACCATCGACCTCCCCGTCCTGGCGTGCTGGGGCGACGACGGCACCTGGGTCCTCATCCCCGGCGCCGAGCTTCGTGTCATCGACGCGGTGGGCGGTGATCCAGGCCAGCGTGCGCTCGACCGCCCACCGGCGCGGCGGGACGCTGAAGCCCCTTTTTGGCCGACTGAGAATCGATGATCCCCGCGCTCGGCTCGGACGTCCGGTCATCGATCAGCCGCACCTGCCGGCGAAGCGCATCGAGAAGCCGCAGCGTGACGCGCTGTTCCTCCCATCGGGCGAGGTACCAGTACACCGTTTGCCACGGCGGGAAATCCGCCGGCTCCACCAGCTCCCATTCGGCATCGGTCAGCTCCGAGGGATAACACGGCACTCGAGACATCCACCGACCATCACCACGCCAACCGGCCAAGATCACCCAGACATGCCGACACCACCCAAGACCGGCTTATCAAACACACCCTAAGTGGAGACACTCGCCCGCTAAAGGGCATTTTCCGGCGGGCCATTGCGATGACTTACTCGATGCTGACACAATGCTGCATTCTCCATCACTTGTGCGGGCAATTCACCTAGTGCCATTCAATTGGTCGGTACGAGGCCCCGGCCGCGACGCACCGCCCTTCCAGCGTCGAAGTTCGTCTTCTTCGCCTTTACCGCAGGCGAAACAGACCACGCCAAAGCCCTCACCTCTTGCCGATCGGCCGACGCCTTCCCCGTACAGAAGAAAAGCCGACCACCATCAGAGCGACAATGCCGGCGAGCGGAGCTTTGCCCGCGCATGATCACCTGTTGTTCGGCCCTAGGCCGTGTTTCAGAGGCCTGCTCGTAGCCATATGTCGATCCTGGCGATAGAACGCGGCCTGACCGGCCGCGCCGAACCACGGGACGGTCAGGCCGCCGGCACGCCCGGGGGAAACCGGCCGAGGCGACATACTCACGCGGCAACACCCGGTACAGCGGTCCCGGCAGCCGCCGCAAACCCTCGGGGTGTTCACCCACCAGCGCGAAGAACTCGCTGCCCCACGGCAGGTGACGACACCGCCTCGACCAAGGCCAAGCGCCGATCAGATCGGTGAAGACTCCGGCCAGGCCGAAGACGCGCACCGAACGACTCACGGCCAGACCGCGGGCGACGTCACGCCAGATGAACGAGGAGAACGGAGCGCCGTACAGCAGGACGACGAGGGGCGGCGCCGCGACGAGCAACGGACAGACCGCGCCGACTCACCAAGGGATGTGCAGGTCGATGACAAGCGACAACCAGTCGAGACAGGCCCTGGGCTCAGCGCGGGGACGCCGACGGTACGGGGGGCCTGGCCGAGTTCGGCGGTGACGGGCTCACCGACAGTCCGGTCGGTCGCGCGGACGGTGTCCGGTTCGATGGTCCTCGCATCGATGGCGACACCGTTCTGGTCGGCGTCGGCGTCGGCCGTGGCGTGGTGTCGGCGTTGGGCATCTTCGGCGGAGCCGACCCGGCCGGTGCGATCGGCGGCGCGACCGGTGCCGGGCTCCGGTCCGGCCACAGCAGCCACCCCGTCAGCACGGCCAGCACCACCGCTGCCGCCGCGACCGCGAGCGGCCCCCATCTCACCGGGAACGCCCGTGCCGGACGCGCGGCGCCGCGGTAGCGGTCGATCAGTGCGGCGTCCGGTTCGATGTCCTCGGCGGCGCGCCGGTAATGCTCGGTGAGCAGGTCCTCGAGGTCGTCACGCATGCCGCGAGCCCTCCTCTGCCAGTTCGCGCCTCAGCGCGGCCATCGCCCGCGCCGTGTGGCTCTTGACCGTTCCCCGTGAGACGCCGAGGGCCTCGGCGATCTCCTGTTCGTTCAACCCGCACCAGTAGCGCAGCACCATCACGGCCCGCTGCTTGACGGGCAGCCGGACGAGGACGTCGTCGAGCGGCGCTCCTCCGTCGTCGTACGCCCGCCGCGCGTCCGCGAGCCGGTCCACGTCCTCCGCTCCGCCCACCGGAACGTCGAACCGTCTCTTGCGGCGCTTGCGGTCGTCGATGGCGAGGTTCACCAGCACGGTCCGCGCGTACGCCTCCGGTCGGCCTCCGCGCCGGACCCGCGTCCAGCGGCGGGCGACCCGTTCATACGTCGTCTGCAGGAGGTCCTCGGCCAGATGACGGTCATAGACCAGGAAGACCGCGGTGCGCAGCAGACGGCCCGCGGAGGCGGCCACGAACTCGTCGAAGGTGAGCTCGCCGCCGTCGCCTCCGCGGGCGTCCTCATCGTTCAGGCTCGACAGCGTGCCACCTAGCCCAGGCCGGGATGCGTCGGTACGGCGCACGGGGTCGGCATCGGCCGCGGCGTCGCCGGCCGGGCGGATCGGGTCGGCGAGGGCACCGGTGCGCACGGCCGGGAAGAGGGCGGCCGGCCGCCGGGAACGCTCGGTACGGGC
>NZ_JBHLZP010000529.1:0-5445 GCF_042429965.1 Actinoallomurus acaciae | reverse complement strand
TCGAGCTGGACGGCCACACGCTCCCGGTCGACCTCGACCGGCTGCCCGGCTGCGGGCCGCTGACCCCGGCGATGGTGACCGCCTCCGAGGCGTGCGTCGGGCTGGTCCGCTGGGACGGCGGCCGGTGGACGCTCCAGCCGCTCGCCGTACGCGGCACGCTGAGGCGCAAGCCGTTCGAGGCGCACGGCGGCGACTGGGCGATGGGGCCCACCGACCCGAAGGTCGTGAAGGCCGAGGCCAGAGCCGGCGACGCGGTCGCCGTGCTCCGCGAGCGGGCGGGACGGCTGCTGCGACGATGAGCGAGACTCCCCTGACCGGGCCGAGCCCGGGAAACGACAACGCGGCCCCGGTGATCACGCCCTCCGGCGAAGAGACCCGTCGCCAGATCCTCTACTGGCGGCTGCTGGCCCGGGTGTTCGACGCCGACGAGCAGCCCGCGCTGGAGACGGCGAGCGTGGCCATCGTCGACGACCTCGGCCTGCCGCCCGCTCTGCTCGACCCGTCCGTCTCGGTGGACAACCTCATCCAGCGCTTCCCCGCGCTGGACGGCGAACTGCGCGACCTGATGGCCGGGGGCGACGACGCGGGCCCGGCCGAACGCGTCCGCCGGGCGGCGCTGATGTCCAAGCTGCTGCTCAGCGTGTTCGCCACCGGCTCGGGCAGCGTGACGGCCACGCGGCTCGCCTGCTGGCAGAAGGACGCGGGACGGCTCTGCCAGGCGCTCGGGGGCGAGGCCGCCGGCGGGCTGTCGGGCACCCTGTCCGAGCTGGAGGGCGACCTCGTACGCCGCATGCGGCTCCGTGAGGTGCTGGCCGACCCGGCGCTGGCGAGCCGCCTCACGCCCAGCATGTCGCTGATCGAGCAGTTGCTGCGCGACAAGTCCAACCTGTCGGGCGTCGCCCTCGCCAACGCCAAGTCGCTGATCCGCCGCTACGTCGACGAGGTCGCACAGGTGCTGCGCACGCAGGTCCAGCAGACGAGCGCGGGCACCCTCGACCGTTCGGTACCGCCGAAGCGGGTGTTCCGCAACCTCGACCTCGACCGCACGATCTGGAAGAACCTCACCAACTACAGCCCCGAGGACGGACGCCTCTACGTCGACCGGCTGTTCTACCGGCACACCGCCCGGCGCACCACGCCGGCCCGGCTGATCGTGGTGGTCGACCAGTCGGGCTCGATGGTCGACTCGATGGTCAACTGCACGATCCTGGCGTCGATCTTCGCGGGCCTGCCCAAGGTCGACGTGCACCTGATCGCGTACGACACGCGGGCGCTCGACCTGACGCCGTGGGTGCACGACCCGTTCGAGGTGCTGCTGCGGACCAACCTCGGCGGCGGCAACGACGGGCCGGTCGCGATGGCGATGGCCCGGCCGAAGATCTCCAGCCCGCGCGACACCGTGATGGTGTGGATCTCCGACTTCTACGAGTTCGACCGGTCCCAGCCGCTGTTCGACGGCATCGAGGCGGTGCATCGCTCGGGGGTGAGGTTCATCCCCGTCGGCTCGGTGAACAGCTCGGGGCGGCAGAGCGTGAACCCCTGGTTCCGTCAGCGCTTCAAGGACCTCGGCACGCCCGTGATCTCAGGACACATCCGCAAGCTCGTGTTCGAGCTCAAGAACTTCCTCGCCTAGGAGAGAAACGATCATGACCGACGACATGCTCCGCGCCCCCGCCGAGGTCAAGTACGCCGAGGAGCTCGACTGGCTGGAGTCCGTCGACGACGGGCCCAAGCCGTTCTCCTGGCGGCTCAGCCCCCGCATGGTGCGCACGTTCGTGCTCGGGTCGACGCGGTCCGACGGCCTCGACCGCGAGATCCCGCAGAAGTGGTTCGGCGACCCGAGCTTCGTCGAACGCGGCATCGTGACGCTGGCGTCCGACCGCGGCCTGCTGCTGATCGGCGACCCGGGCACCGGCAAGAGCTGGCTGGCCGAGCTGCTGTCGGCCGCCATCTGCCGCAACTCCACCCTAGTCGTGCAGGGTACGGCGGGCACCACGGAGGACCACGTCAAGTACTCCTGGAACGTCTCGATGGTGATCGCCAAGGGGCAGTCGCGCGAGTCCATGATCCCCTCGCCGATCATGACCGCGATGGAGCAGGGCGTGATCGGCCGGTTCGAGGAGCTGACCCGTTCGACCAGCGACGTGCAGGACGCACTGATCTCGATCCTGTCCGAGAAGTACGTCTCCATCCCGGAGCTGGACCACGACAACATCGTCTTCGCCCGGCCCGGCTTCTCGATCATCGCCACGGCGAACAGCCGCGACCGCGGCGTCAACGACCTGTCCTCGGCGCTGAAGCGCCGGTTCAACTTCGTCCGCGTCCCGGTGGTGACCAGCAAGCGCAGCGAGGCCGAGATCGTCCGGTTCCGCACCGCCGAGCTCATGCGGCGGCACCGGATCGAGCTGGAGGTGCCGCCCACGCTGCTGGACGTCCTGCTGCAGAGCTTCACCGACCTGCGGGCGGCCTCGGCGTCGGCCACCAGCGACGACGAACGGCTGGAGTCCGCGCTGTCGACGGCCGAGCAGATCGGCGTGCTCGAAGACGCGATCCTGCACAGCCGCTTCTTCGGCGACAGCACGCTCCGGGCCGAGACGCTCGCGGGCTCGCTCGTCGGGTCGCTGGCCCGGCGCAGCCCCGAGGACCTCGCCATCTTGAACAAGTTCTGGCACGGCGTGGTCGAGCCGCGCGGCAAGAAGGACGAGGGCGGGCCGTGGCAGGCCTTCCTCGAAGGCGGCCGCCAGGCGATCGCCACCCTGTCATGAGCGGGCGCGACGATCGGGACGGCGCGCCCGGCCCCGGCGGGCCCGGCACCTTCGACGCGCTGCGCGAGCAGCTGACGACCGCCGCCGAGGCGTTCGCCGGCGGCCCGGGCGCGGTGCCCGAGATCCTGTCGGGCATGGTCGACGACGTCGACCGCGCGCTGTCCGAACGCCTCGAGATCTTCCCGGTGTGCCACCACTCACCGGCGTCGGCGCTCGCGATGGCGCGGCGGCTGCGCGACAAGCAGCCCAAGGTCATCTACCTGGAGCTGTGCGAGGACCTGCGGCCTCTGCTGGACGAGCTGCGCAACTGCCGCCTGCCCGTCGCGCTGCAGGCGTTCGCGTCGGAGATCGACGGGTTCCCGCCGGAGGCGGCGCCGCTCAGCGTCGTGGCGCCCATCACCGAGGCGTCCGCGGAGTACCAGGCCATCGCGTACGCCCTCGACACCCCGGACGTCGAGCTGGTGCTGGTGGACCGCTCGACCGACCACGTGTTCCAGTGGGAGCCGGACACGCCCGCCGAGACGGCGGCTCCCGACGCGGAGGCCGAGCCGGAGGATGAGGCGGCGCTGCACGGCGACGCCGTCGGCCTGGAGATCGGCGACCTGCGGCCGGGCTTCGCCGAGCTGGAGGAGCACCTGCTCCACCACGGCCGGGTCCGGCACTGGTCCGAATGGTGGGACCAGTACGTCGAGCAGCCGCTGATCGGCGCGGACTACGCCACGTACCGCCAGGTCATGGTCCTGATCGGCAGCCTGTTCCGCCGGCTGCGGCCCGGCCGGCGCGGGCTCGCGGCCGACGAGGACCGCGAACGGTACATGTGGACCCGCATGCGCGAGCACCTCGCCTCCTCCGGCGCCGACCCGGCGGACTGCCTGTACGTCTGCGGCGCCTTCCACGCGGCCAGCACGGTCGAGCAGTTCGGCCTCGACGCCGACGCGCCACCGTTCGAGATCAGCCCGCGGACGGCCACCCGCTGGCTCTACGGGCTGATCCCCTCCAGCCACGCCGCCATCGAGGCGCAGTTCGGCCTGGCCTCCGGCTCGGTGTCGATCGCCGCCGCCACGTGGGCCAAGGCCCGGCGGCACGCGCGCGTCACGCCGTACCGCCTCAAGGGGCAGCGGGGCGGGCACGAGCCCGCGAAGCACGCCCCGGCGCCGCCGGAGCCCGTCGCCGACCGGCTGTCCGGCTTCCTGGCCGCGCCGCCGTCACTCGACGGCATCGACGAGGAGGAGCTGGTCGGCTGGTGCACCGACATCGTCCGGCTGGCGCGGCGCAACGGCTACCTCGCCGGCACGGCCGACGCGATCGCGGTGTTCGAGACGTCCGTCCTGCTCGCCGGGCTGCGGGGCCGCCGCCGCCCCACGCCGTACGACTTCCAGGACGCCGCGATCACCTGCATCGAGAAGGACGTCGTCCCCGGCCGGCGCGACGTGCGCCGCCTCTGCGAGATCCTCCTCGGCGGCGACCGGGTCGGCCAGGTCGGGTACGACGCGCTGCCGCCGCTGGCGCGCGACGTCCTCGACCGTCTCGCGCCCCTGGGGCTCGACCTGGAGAAGCGCACGATCCAGCGGGCCCTGCTCGACCTCGACGCACGGCCGGAGCTGGCGCCCTGCTCCCAGCTGCTGTGGATCCTGCGTCACCTGCTGCCCGACGACGCCGTACGCCCGATCATGGGCTCGCGCCGCCTCGGCGAGCGCTCGATCCAGGAGAGCTGGGACCTCGCGATCGGCCGCAACCAGCGCTCGCTGATCGAGCTGGGGTACGAGGGCGTCAGCGTCGAGCAGGTGCTCGAACAGCGGCTCCGGCGCGCCGTGCAGGCCGAGCGCGCCACCGCGTCCATCGCGCTCGACGCGGTCGAGCAGTCCCTGCTCCACCTCGGCGGCGGCCGGCTCACCGACGAGCTCGGCGCGCGGGCCGTGGAGCTGCTGTCCGCCGAACGCACGGTCGACGACGCCCCCGAGGTGCTGCGCCGCATGCGCCGGCTGCTCGGTCACTACCGCGCGACGCGGCCCGCGCTGCCACGGTGGTGCGAGGCGTTCGTGACCACGGGCTACGCCCACTACTGCACGCTGCTGCCGATCGCCTTCACCGACGAGGACACCGGCGTGCGTCAGGTGGCGGCCATGCTCGGGTTCCTGTTCGGCATGGAGAGCCTGGCGCTGTCCTTCGGCTGCGACCACGCCCAGCTCGAACTCGCCGTCCGCCAGTCGCATCCGGAGGCGCCGGCGAAGGTGGCACTGCTGTGGGCCGCGAGCTCCCAGCTCGGCCTGCTCTCCCAGGCCGAGCTGCGCTCCCGATGCGACGGCCTGCTGGCCAACCCGCTGATCGTCCCGACGTTCCCGCACTACATCAGCGGGTTCGTCCAGGCGCTGGAACCGGTGCCGGCGCTGGCGCCGCTGGTGGTCGAGGTGATCTCCAAGTCGTTCGCCCGGCTGCCCGACACCGTCCTGCTCCCGTGGCTGCCCACGCTGATCACCACGTTGCGCGACAACGCCGGGGAGCTGGTCCCGGTGCTCGTACGCGAGGCGGGCCGTACGTTCCCCGGGACCCTGCCGGGCGTCGACACGTGGGTGCCGCCGTGGTCGGCACGGCCCGCCGAGGCGCCGGCGGACCCCACGCCGTCCGGTCCGGTGGCGGACCTGCTGGCCGCCCACTCGGCGGCGTACGAGGCGGTGGCGGA
>NZ_JBHLZP010000528.1:0-6245 GCF_042429965.1 Actinoallomurus acaciae | reverse complement strand
CGTGCGGCCGGGCGGCGGCCAGCCCCAGGGCGGCCGCGGCCGCAGCGAACACCGCCGCCAGCAGCCGGCGATGACGGCTCAGCGCCGCCCTCATCTGATCTCCTCCGAGGAGGCCCGGCCCGCCAGAGTGGAAGCCCTGTCGAACGGTGCGGTCGGTGGGAATGGTGAGGATTCGGCGTCGCCCTCATGTGACCTCCTTCGAGGGAGCCCTGCCATCTGGGGCGAGAACGCTTTGGCCGTCAGGGCGGGCGGTGGCGGTCCGGTGTTGGACGTCAACGGGGTGCTCCGGGTGGGTGGTTGGCGGTGGGGCGGCTTGTCAGGGGGGGATGTCATGGCAGGTCGAGTGGCGGCTTCAGCCCGTCGAGGGATTGCGGGTACGGGCAGGGGAGGCCCTGCCCGCTAGGGCGGGAATCCTTTGGCGTCGGTTTGGGGAGCCGGTGTGAACGGGGCGCTTCGGGTGGGTGCTTGGTGGTGGTGAGGGCGGCTTGTCAGGGGTGAGGGGATGTCATGGCAGGTCGAGCGGTGGCTTCAGTCCGTCGAGGGTCTGCGGGTACGGGCAGAGGAGGTCCCGTCTGTCAGGGTGCGGCCCTGCCGAACACTGCGGTCCGGTGGGTGGTGGTGAAGGTTCTGCATTGCCCTCATGTGACCTCCTTTGAGGGGGCTCTGCCGTCTGGGGTGGAAACGCTTTGGCCGTCGGGCGGGCGGTGGCGGTCCGGTGTTGGACGTCAACGGGGTCTGGGTGGGTGGTTGGTGGTGGTGAGGGGCGGCTTGTCAGGGGTGAGGGGGATGTCATGGCAGGTCGAGTGGCGGCTTCAGCCCGTCGAGGGATTGCGGGTACGGGCAGGGGAGGCCCTGCCCGTCAGGGCAGGTCGAGTGGCAGCTTCAGGCCGTCCAGGGTCTGTGGGCATGGGCATTCGCGGTCGGTTGGCAAGTTGGTGGCGATGTTGATGACGAGGTCGCGTAGGCGGTCGACGTTTTCGGCGAACACGCGTAGCACCTCCTCGTGGGTCACGCCCGTGCCTGCCTCGACGCCGGCGTCCAGGTCGGTCACCAGGCACGCCGGGATGTAGCACAGTGCCAGCTCCCGGGCGAGTACGGCCTCCGGGTGGCCGGTCATGCCGACCAGTGTCCAGCCCTGCCCCGCGTACCACTGGGACTCGGCCCGGGTCGAGAAGCGCGGCCCCTCGATGACCACGAGGGCGCCGCCGTCGATCGGTGGCCAGCCCGCCGCGGTGGCCGCCTCGACGGCCGTGCGGCGGCCGGCCGGGCAGTAGGGGTCGGCGAACGACACGTGGACCGCGCCGCCCTCCTCGTAGTAGGTCTGCGCGCGCCCGGACGTACGGTCGATGAGCTGGTCGGGGACGCAGAGCGTGCCCGGCCCGTACGCCGCGGTGAGTGACCCGACGGCGCTCGGCGCCACCACCTGGCGCACGCCCAGGGATCGCAGCGCCCAGAGGTTGGCCCGGTAGGGGATCTTGTGGGGCGGAAAGCGGTGGTCGCGGCCGTGCCGGGGCAGGAAGGCGACCCGCCGTCCAGGACCGCCCGGCAGCGTGCCGATGGCGATGGGGTCGCTGGGCGGGCCGTAAGGGGTGGTGACCTTGACCTCCTCGACGTCGTCGAGGAAGGAGTAGAAGCCCGAGCCACCGATCACACCGATCTCTGCATGCATGAGCGGGACCTTAGCCGCCCGGGGAAGCGGCACGCGAGACGGCGGTACCCCCTGTGGATAACACCAAACGCGACATGTCTTGACTGGCGCAACAAACACGTAATATCTTCTCGCAAAACGAGAGGATGGACATGAACAAAAGACTCGTACGGCTCCCGGCGAGCCGCCGTACGAAGTGGCTGGTCCTGGTCGCGTGGCTGGTCCTGCTCATGGCCGGAGGCACGCTCGGCGGCAGGCTCCAGGGCGTCACCCAGAACAACGCCGACGCCTACCTGCCCGGCAGCGCCGAGGCCACCCAGGTCATCAAGCTCCAGGACAAGGTGCACAAGGAAGACGGAATGCTCGCCGTCGTCTCGTACGAGCGGCGCAGCGGCATCACCCCGGCCGACCAGGCCAACGCCCGGCAGGCCGCCGCCAAGCTCGCCCACGTCGGCCCCGCCACCGGACCGCTCATGGCCGAGGACGGCCGGGCGATGCAGCTCCTCGTCCCGATAACCGGCGACGGAGACGTCGTACTGAAGGCCGTCGACACCATCCGCCACACCGTGGAACGCGCCCCGCCCGGGCTGGACGTCCGCGTCACCGGCCCCGCCGGCGGGCTGTCCGACGCGGTCAAGGTGTTCAGCAGCATCGACGGCCCCCTGCTCCTGGTCACGCTCGCGGTGGTCGTGCTGATGCTGCTGCTGACCTATCGCAGCCCGTTCCTGTGGGTCGTCCCGCTGGTCGCCGCCGGCTCGGCGTACACACTGTCTCAGGGCGTGGTGTACCTGCTCGCCCGGGCCGGCCTCACCGTCAGCGGGCAGAGCACCGGCATCCTCGCCGTCCTCGTCTTCGGCGCCGGCACCGACTACGCGCTGCTGATCATCGCCCGGTACCGCGAGGAGCTCCACCGTCACGAGGACAAGCACGAGGCCATGCGGCTCGCCCTGCGCCGCGCCGGCCCGGCCGTCCTGGCCAGCGGCGCCACCGTCACGATCGGCCTGCTCTGCCTGCTCGTCGCCGAGCTCAACTCCACCAGCGGCCTCGGTCCGGTCGGCGCCGCCGGCATCGTCTGCGCGCTGGCCGCCATGACCACCCTGCTGCCCGCCCTGCTGGTGGCCCTGCCACGCGGCGTCTTCTGGCCCGTCGTGCCCCGGTTCGACCGCGAGTACGAGGAGGGCGAGCACGGCGTCTGGGCCGCCGTGGCCCGGTTCGTCGGCAACCGGCAACGCGTCATCTGGATCGGCACGGCCGTCCTGCTCGGCGTACTGACCCTCGGGCTGATGTCGCTGAAGGTCGGGCCGGTCTCCAGCGCCGGCCAGTTCGTCGGCACCCCCGACTCGGTCGTCGGCGAACGGGTGATCGCCCGGCACTTCGCCGCCGGTACCGGCAACCCCGCCGTGGTGATCGCGCCGACCTCACCCGGCCTGCGTGACGCGATCGCGGGCACCTCCGGCGTCGCCCAGATCGGCAAGCCCGTCACCGGGAGCGGTTACACGCAGTACGAGGCGACGCTCGCCGATCCGCCGGACAGTCCCGCGGCGCGCGACACCGTCGATCGGCTCCGGGCGGCCGTACACCCGCTCGGGGGCCGGGTGGGCGGCACCACCGCGATCAACGTGGACACGCAACGCGCCGCCGTCCACGACGGAAAGGTGATCATCCCGCTGGTTCTCGGCGTGGTCTTCTTGATCCTCGTCGTGCTGCTGCGGGCGATCGTGGCGCCGCTGCTCCTCATGGGCACGGTGGTGCTGTCCTTCGCCGCGTCACTCGGCGTCTGCGGACTGGTGTTCACCCATGTGTTCGGGTTCGAGGGCGCCGACTCCGGGTTCCCCCTGGAGATCTTCATCTTCCTGGTCGCCCTGGGGGTGGACTACAACATCTTCCTGCTCACCCGGGTACGCGAGGAGGCGCGACGGCTGGGGACCCGGCGGGGCGTGCTGCGCGGCCTGACGGTCACCGGCGGTGTGATCACCTCGGCCGGCGTGGTGCTGGCCGCCACCTTCGCGGCGCTCGCCACCCTGCCTCTGACGGGAATGGTGGAGATGGCCTTCGCGGTGGCGTTCGGGGTGTTGCTCGACACCCTGCTCGTACGGTCGCTGCTGGTGCCGGCGCTGGCCTGCGACATCGGCGCGGGCCTCTGGTGGCCGGGCCGGCTACCGACCGCCCCGCGGCGCGAGACCGGGCCGCGGGCACGCACGTCGGTCGGCTGAGAGAGAGGGCAGGAGCGGGTCCGGCGGCCTCGCCGGGCCCGGTCAGGCCACCTTCTCCGAAGAGCCGCTGGACTTCGAGGACGAGGAAGACGACGACGAGTCGGACGACTTGGATTCCGTCTTCGTCTCGCTCTTGGTCTCGCTCTTGGCCTTCGTGTCGTCCTTCTTGGCGGTCTCCTTGGACGTGGTGCTCGTCCCGCCGGAGCCCGAACGGCTGTCGGTGCGGTAGAAACCCGACCCGCGGAACACGATGGCGGCGGGGGAGAAGATCTTCCGCAGTCGCCCGCCGCACGCGGGGCACTCGGTCAGCGCGTCATCGGTGAACTTCTGCACGACCTCCAGCGGCTCACCGCATTCCGTGCAAGCGTACTGATACGTCGGCACGAGATCCTCCTTGCTGCGCAGGCCACATGGGGTGGCCTGGCACTCTCACCTGATGACTGCTAAGTGTACGGGGCGTCGGATCATTCCCGACCGGGGCTCATCCCTCCCCTTGCTCGCCGTACCAACCGGCCAGCTTGCCGCGCCGGCTGATCGCGCGCAACCGGCGCTCGGCCGGGGCCCGGGCGTCGCTCGTGGTCACGACCAGCAGCTCATCGCCCGCCTGTAGCCGGGTGCTGGGCTCGGGCACGAAACTCTTTCCGTCCCGTACGACGAGGGTGATCGCCGCGCCCGGCGGCATCCGCAGCTCGAAGATCTCCACTCCGTCGAGCCGGGACTCCGGCGGGATGCGGATGGTCAGCAGATCGGCGTGCAGTTCCTCGAGCGGTGCGGCCTCGACGTCGATCTCGCGGCTCGGCTGGGAGACGGTGACGCCGAGCGCACGGGCGAGCCAGGGCAGCGTGGGGCCCTGCAGCAGCGTGAACACCACCACGATGATGAACACCTGGGCGAACAGCGCGTCCGCGCCGTTCACACCGGCCGTCATCGCCACCGTGGCGAGGACGATCGGCACCGCCCCGCGCAGGCCCGCCCACGACAGGAAGGCCTTCTCCCGCCAGGACAGCCCGAGGAACGGCGTGGACAGCAGCACCGACAGCGGCCGCGCCAGCAGGACCAGCGCGAACCCGCACAGCAGCGCCGGCCCGATCTGCCTCGGCAGGTCGGACGGCGACGCCAGCAGGCCCAGCATGATGAACAGCCCGATCTGGGCCAGCCACGCCAGTCCCTCGGCGAACCCGCGGGTGGCCGGGCGGTGCGGCAGCGGACTGTTGGCCAGCACGAGCGCCGCGACGTACACCGCGAGGAACCCGCTGCCGTGCATCAGCGAGGTCTCGCCGTACGCGCCGACCACCAGGGACAGCACCGCGAGCGGGTACAGGCCCGACGCCGGCAGCGCCAGGCGCCGCAGCGCGAACGCGCCGATCCACCCCACGAGCAGCCCGATCACGCCGCCGATGATCAGCTCGGCCACCAGCTCACCGGCCATGGTGATGGTGCTGGGGACATGCCGGGCGGTCAGCGCGAGGACCAGGATGATCACCGGCGCGTCGTTGAAGCCGGACTCGGCCTCCAGAACGCCGGACAGGTGTGAGGGCAGCGGCAGCCGCCGCAGCACCGAGAACACGGCCGCGGCGTCGGTCGGCGCCAGCACCGCGCCCAGCAGCACGGCGTTGCGCCACTCGGCGCCGATCAGCCAGTGCGCGGCGGCCGCGACCACGGCGATGCTGACCGCCGTACCGGCGATGGCCAGTGCGAGTGCGGCCGGCACGCCCTCACGTACGTCCGCCCATCGGGTGGTCAGGCCGCCCTCGGCGAGGATCAGGACGAGCGCGGCCAGCCCCAGCGTCTCGGCGAGCGCCGGATCGTCGAAGTGGATGCCGAACCCGGCCTCCCCGAGCAGCAGTCCGAGCGCGAGGTAGAGGAGCAGGCTGGGCAGTCCGGTGCGATGCGCCACGCGTACGGCGACGATGGCGGTGAGGAGGACGAGGGAGCCGAGCAGCAGCCACAGGTCGAGTTTCACCGTTCCCCCTCACTGTGGCCTCTGCCGGGTCCAAAACCGCACGTGCCGGGACTCCCAACGTGCCCGTGCCTCGGTGGTGCCGTCGTGAAACGGCGCGCGTGCCCCCTAACGGCGGCGGATCACCGCGTCCACGCCGTTGACCACGTCCGAGACCGGCCGTCCCTCGATCGCGGTCCGCACGTTGTCCATGACCTTGGTGATGATGTTGCTCTGGGCCCGCCGGGTGCCGCCCGCGGCGTGCGGCGACAGCAGGACGTCGTCGTGGCCGCGCAGCGGGTGGTCGGCGGGCAGCGGCTCCTGGTCGTACACGTCGAGCGCGGCGCCCGAGAGCCGGCCGCCCTCCAGCGCCGCGAGCACGGCGTCGTCCGGCACGATCCCGCCCCGCGCGACGTTGATCAGCAGCGCGCCCTCCGGCAGCAGC
>NZ_JBHLZP010000527.1:5498-6062 GCF_042429965.1 Actinoallomurus acaciae | reverse complement strand
ACCCCGGCCGCAACCTCGCGGTGGTCGGCACCCGGGCCGACGAGGCGTACGACGTCCTGTCGTCCGCGGTGATCTCCCTGGCGCGGGGGCACGCGCCCGGGTCGGCCGAGTTCGCGCTGTTCGAGGGCGAGCCGGATCCTCGCGTCTCCCGGCTGGCGCGCTGGCTCGCCGACGAGGGGCACCAGGTGGAGGTCGTGACCGAGCTGCCCGAGCCCGGCGACCGGCCGGTGCCGGTGTACTTCGCGCTGTTCGCGGTGGACGCGGCGACCGCGCGTTCGGCGCCGCTGCGCACCGCGGTGCGGCGGCTGGCCGAACACGGGCCCGACCGGCGGATGCACGTGCTCGGCTGGTGGCGCACGGTCGACCGGCTGCGCTCCGACGTCGTGGAGCGCACCGGCCCGGTGCGCACGATCGACGCGTGGGTCGCCCTGGACGTACGCGACAGCGAACTGACGCCGCTGCCGGGCGGGCAGTTGCAGAGCTGGACTCCGCGGGCGCGGCGCGCGCTCTTCTACGACCAGCGCACCGGCAGCGCCCCGCAGCCGATCATCCCATTCACCGTAC
>NZ_JBHLZP010000527.1:0-5464 GCF_042429965.1 Actinoallomurus acaciae | reverse complement strand
CGAGCGTGACGAGAGCGAGCGGAGTGGGCGGCCGAGGGACGAGGTGGCCCGCGCAGTGAGTGAGGAGCGGGAGCGACCCATGAACACCGAGTATCAGGTGATCGATCCGCGGGCGGCGCGGCAGGCGTACAAGGAGCTGGCGGCCGAGGCGGGCCGGCTGCTGCACGCCGCCGACGACGCCCGGCGGCGGCTGGCGGAGGCCGAGGAGCAGCGCACCGCGACGTACGCCTCGGTCGAGCAGGAGTGGGCGCACCTCGACGGTGTCGAGGAGCGCGCGGCCGGCGTCTGGCGGGAGCTGACCACGCGGTTCGGCCCCACCATGACCGGGCCGCTGCCCGAGCCGGCCGACCGGATCGCGCGCGGGCCCGACGCCGAAGAACTGCTGGACGACGCGCGCCAGCGGGTGCGCCAGCCGGTCGACCATCCCCTCGCCGGCCGGTACGCCCGGATGGGCCTGCTCGGGTTCGCCGTCGCGGTGGTGCTGACGCTGATCGGGCTCGAGGTGAGCATGTCCCTGCACGACGCGGGCCGGGTGCGGTGGTTCGCCGCCGGGCTGCCGGCGCTGCTCGCGCCCTGGCTGGGCCACCTCGCGGCGAACGGCTGGATCCGCTATCGCACGTCGCACGAAGAGCAGGAGTACGCGGTGGACACCGCGATCGCGGGCGCCATCGGCGGTGGGGCGGTGTGGCTGTTCGCCCTGACGTTCTTCATCATCCGCGTCGCCACCTGACCGACCCTTTCATGGTGTTCGCGGCACGCCGCCCAGGCGATTTCTGTCAAGATATCCGCCATGGGTCTTCCGAAGAATTCGTTGACCGAGGATGAGAGGATCATCCTCGAATTTCATCCTCACTGGTCGACGCTCGTCACGACGATCTTCTGGGCGCTCGTCTCGATCGTCGTGGCGGGGGTGATCATCTTCTTCATCCCGGACGGGGGCTCCCAGACGCTCATCCGTCTGATCGTCGCGGCCATCGGCGTCCTGGCGGTCATCGTGGTCGGTTTCCTGCCCTTCCTGCGCTGGGTCACGACCAGCTACACGCTGACGAACCGCCGGTTCGTGATGCGTCACGGCATCCTGGCCCGCTCCGGCCGCGACATTCCGCTGACCCGCGTGAACGACGTGTCCTTCGAGCACAGCCTGATCGAGCGGATCTTCGGCACCGGCACGCTCGTGGTCGAGTCCGGCGGTGAGCACGGCCAGCTGGTCCTCAAGAAGATTCCGCGGGTCGAGTACGCCCAGAACCAGCTCTACCGCCTCGTCGAGGAGCTGACGGACGGTGACGGCATCCGCCCGTGACAGTGGCCACGGTGAGATGAGTGAGCGAGTTGCCAAACCCGCGGCGGCTCGAGGAGCTGCTGCTCGGCGGTGAGCTGCGGCACACCAGTCTCGACGCGATCCAGGCCGCCGGGGTGTCGGAGGAGTTCGCCCGGCGGCTCTGGCGCGCCCTGGGGTTCCCGCACGTCCCCGACGACGTGGTCGCCTTCACCGAGGGCGACGTGGCCGCGCTCGCCGGGGTCGCCGGGCTGCGGTCCACCGGCGTGCTGGATGAGGAGCTCACGCTCCGCATGGCCCGCGCCGTCGGGCAGACCATGGCGCGGCTCGCGAAATGGCAGGTCGACATCCTCGTCGAGACGATGACCGACCTGCTCGAACCACCGGATCCGGAGACCCTGCGGATCATCGCGGCCAGCGCGGAGTCCCGCCTGGCCGACCTCGAACCCCTGATCACGCACGCCTGGCGCCGGCAGCTCGCCGCCGCCGGCGCGCGGCTGCTCACCGTGCAGGGCAGCGAGGAGCTCCAGGCGCGGGCGGTGGTCGGGTTCGCCGACCTGGTCGCGTTCACCCGCACGAGCCGTGACCTGGACGAACGCGAGCTGGCCCGGCTCGTGGAGCGGTTCGAGGAGACGGCCTCGGACGTCGTCGCCGAGCACGGCGGGCGGCTCGTGAAGACCCTTGGCGACGAGGTGTTGTTCAGCGCCGACGCCGTACGGACCGGCGCCGAGATCGGCCTGTCCATCGCGGAGGCGGTACGCGAGGACGAGGGCATCCCCGACGTACG
Source organism: Actinoallomurus acaciae (assembly GCF_042429965.1). Taxonomy (NCBI): domain Bacteria; kingdom Bacillati; phylum Actinomycetota; class Actinomycetes; order Streptosporangiales; family Thermomonosporaceae; genus Actinoallomurus; species Actinoallomurus acaciae. The sequence goes on along the minus strand of NZ_JBHLZP010000527.1, from coordinate 3,401 downwards.
GGTCGGCATGGCGTACGGCCCGGTGCTGCCGCTGCGCGGCGACGTGTTCGGCACGACGGTGAACCTCGCCAGCCGGCTGACCACGATGGCCCGCCCCGGCACGGCGCTGGTCGACGCGGGCCTGGCGAGGGAACTGCGCGAGGACGACACCTACGACCTGACGCGCATCACCCGCCGCCGCGCCCACGGCCTCGGCCTGATCCAGCCGTACGTCCTCCGGCGTCGCTGACGCTTCGCCGATCCGGCTCGGCGGGGAACGTGATCATGCTCGCGCGCGTCGGTAGTCGTGATCGGACCCCCGACCCCTCTGGAGGCTTTCCGTATGACCGATGCCCAGTACCCGCCTGCCGCGGTGGAGCTGCGTGAGCGCGCCCTGACCGCCAGGCGCGAAGGCCGGTGGGAGGAGGCCGAGGAGCTGTTCCGCCAGGCGTTCGAGGCCGGGCACCCCGTCGCCGCGTACGACCTCGGTCACGGTCTGCTCGACCGCGGTGACCGGGCCGGTGCGGAGGCGTGGTACCGGCGCGCCGCCGAACAGGGCGTACCCGCCGCCGCCTTCGAGGTCGGCTACGAGGAGGAGCGCGGCGGCGACCTGAACGAGGCCGAGCGGCTGTACCGGCTGGCCGCCGAGGGCGGTCACCGCAGCGGGATCCTCAACCTGGGGGTGCTCCTGGAGAATCGGGGTGACCTGCCCGAGGCCATGGAGCTCTACCGCCGCGCCTGGGACCTGGGCGATGACAAGGCCGCGTTCAACCTCGGCAAGATCCATGACGACGACGGCAAGGGCGATCTCGCGCTGGCCGCCGAGTGGTATGAGCGCGCGGCCGAGCGGGGAAACGGCGGCGCCGCGTACAACCTCGGGCACGTCCGGAGCGACCAGGGCGATGAGGCCGCGATGGTGACGGCCTGGCAGCGGGCCGCGGAGCTCGGGCATCCGAAGGCCGCCTACAGCCTCGGGCTGATGTTCGGGCAGCGGGGCGACCGGGAATCGGCCGCCGTGTGGCTGCGCAGGGCGGTGGAGGATCTCGGGCATACGGCGGCGGCCGGGAAGCTCGCCGACATCTATGAGGGTGACGGCGACCGGGACCAGGCGAAATTCTGGCGTGATCTCCCGTACGGGCTCGGCGCCCACAGCCCGGGGTTCGAGGCGTTCGCGGCCGAGGGCGCGGCCGCGGCGATCCATCGCCAGGACGTGCTGAACGCGACCCTGGGCGAGGGCGAGGTGCACTTCGACACCGACGAGCGGACGCTGACCGCAGGGGGCCGCACCTACCACGGCGTCACCTTGCTCGGCAGCTTCTCGCACCTGGACCGGTCCTGGCTGTGGTCCTGGGCCAACGAGCACTTCCGCGACGACCATCCCGCCGTCGAACCGCTGGACGCCGTCCGCGAGTACGGCCGGGAGCACGACATCGCCGAGCTGACCATCGGGCGCCTCGACCTTTCCGGGTTCTCGAACCCGCACCAGGCCGCGACCACGATGGCCATCGCCGCGGGGGCGCTGCTGGGCGGAAACGGCGTCCACAGCTGCCGGATCAACGGCGGGAAGGGCTCCGTGTACCTCCACCTCGACGACCCGGGGCTGCCCGTCGCCGCCTACGACCCGCTCTCGGCCGCGCGTCTGGTGACGGCCGCCACCGAGGTCTTCCCGTCCGATCCCCGCCGGGTCGTCCGGGGCTTCGTCGTCCACTACGGCTCCGGGATCGCGGAGGGCCCGGACGTGATCGAGGGCCGTTTCCCGGGCGGTCACCGCCTCACGGTGGCGTTCACCTCCGACGGGCTCATCAAGGCCATCACGTCGGTCCCCGCCCAGGCGTAGGACCGTTCAGGCACAGGCCGCGTAGAGCACGTCGCGGAGGCCGGGCACGTCCTCCTGGTCGCCGCGCCAGACCAGACGCAGGCTCAGCGCGGGGGCCGGCAGGTCGAGCCGGGTGAGGGTCCCGGCGTCGCGGGCGGACGACACCGCGAACTCCGGGAGCAGCGCGACACCGAGGCCCTGCTCGGCCCAGGCGCGCATCACCGGGACGCCGCCGGTCCAGACGCGTTCCGGACCGGGGCCGACGACCCGGTCCGCGGCCATGAGGAACGAGCAGTTCGGGGCGTTGACGAGCAGGCGCTCCCCGGTCAGGTCGGCCGGGGTCAGGCCGGCGCGCCCGGCCAGCGGGTGACGCGGGGCCGCGACGAGGGCGAGCGGCACCTCATCGACGTCGAGGAAGGTCAGCGGCTCCGGCGGAGCCGGGAAGCCCAGGTCGCCGAGGGCCTCGCCGGTGTCCAGGACCAGTGCCGCCTCCAGCCGTCCCGCGATGACGCCGGCCAGCAGGTCGTCGCGGCTCACACCGGGGCGGACCTCGACCTCGACGCCGGGGCGGCGCTCGGCGAGCCGGGCCAGCACGCGGGGCACGTACGTGGCGGCGATGGTCTGCAGCGCACCGAGCCGTACCTGCCGGGACCGCCCGGCGACCTCGGCCCGCGCCTGTTCGGCCTGGTCGAGGAGGCGGCGGGCCCAGACCAGCAGCCGCTCGCCCGCCCCGGTCGGCCGCATCCCCGTGGGGGTCCGCTCGAACAGCGACACCCCGAGTGACCGTTCCAGGGCGCGGATCTGCGCGGACACGCTGGAGGGCGCCCGGTCGAGCGCGACGGCGGCATCGGTCACGGTCCGGTGGCGTACGACGGCCTCGAAGATCCGTAGCTGGTGGAGCTCCATGGCCATCGCAACCGCGTGGCGGCGTTCGGAAATTCCGAACGGGCGTGCGGACCGGCCGGTGGAGCGCGCGCGGCCCGATCCGAAGAGTGGCGTCCATGACTGAGCGAAGAGGACCCATGACCACTCTGAGATCCCCCGCGCGGGAGAGGACCGGGGCCGGGCGCGGGCTCGCGCTCTTCGGCATCGCCCTCGGCTACTTCATGGTGCTGCTCGACATGACCGTGCTGTCGGTGGCCGAGCCGGACCTGGCCGCCTCGCTGCACACCTCGGTGTCCGGCCTGCAGTGGGCGACGACCGGTTACACCGTGGTGTTCGGCGCGCTGCTGCTGTCGGCCGGAGCCGTGGCCGACCGGTACGGGGCACACCGGGTGTTCCGTGTCGCCGTCGCGGTGTTCGGGCTCGGCTCGCTGCTGTCCGCGTTCGCCCCGGCGCTGGGCGTCCTCATCGCGCTGCGGGTGGTGCTCGGCGTCGCCGGTGCGGCGTGTGTGCCGGCGTCGATGGCGATGATCGCCCGGCTCTACCCGGTACCCGCCGAGCGCACCCGGGCCGTCGCCGTCTGGGCGTCCGTCAGCGGCGCCGCGGTCGCGGGGCGGCCGCTCGCCGGCGGTGTCCTGTACGACCTCGTGGGCTGGCGTGCGATCTTCCTGGTGAACGTCCCGATCGCGCTGGCCGTCCTGGCGCTGGTCGCGGGGCCCGCGGT
>NZ_JBHLZP010000526.1:5483-7309 GCF_042429965.1 Actinoallomurus acaciae | reverse complement strand
GGTCGGCCTCGATGACCGGCGCGATGAACGCGCCGCTGACCGCGCGCGCCGCCTCGACCTCCCGGCGGAACCGCTCGCGGAATCCGGCCTCGGCGGCCAGCGCCGGCCGGACGACCTTGATGGCGACCGGCCGGCCGCCCGGCGACGTGCCGAGGAAGACCTGACCCATGCCGCCTTCGCCCAGCCGGGCGATCACCTGGTGGCCCCCGACGTTACGGGGATCGGCTTGGCGCAGTGGTTCCATCGGTGGCTCCGTCTGTGAGCGAGGGCAGGGTGGAGACGGCGAACAGCTCCTTGCCGAAGGTCGGCAGCGCGGAGTGCAGCCCGTTCGGGCCGGGGCGGCGGCCCCGGCAGGCCGCCAGCCGCCGGTTCAGGAGGGCCAGGTCGGCGCGCGTATTCGGTGGCGTCGGTGTGCGGGCGGATCTGTCCGGTGGGCATCGGTGTGGTCCGGTTGGTGCAGGTGGAGGTGTGTTCTGGGGAGGCGTTCGCTGCGGCCTCGATTTTGCGTGGGCGGATCTGTCCGGTGGGCGCCGGTGTGGTCCGGTCGGCGTAGGCCGAGGTGCGTTCCGTGCGGGCGTTCGCTGCGGGCTCTCGATCTGGGGGCTCCAGATCATGTCGAAGTCGACCGCCTCGCCGGCGCACGTCTCGTCGCGGCCGTCGTCGGAGGACAGGGGCGGCGGGGGCACGCCGTACACCGGCGCCGCGAGCGGGAAGGCGCCGGTGATCAGCACTGGCAGCCGGGGAGCGGGCGGTGACGGGTGACACCGCGGCGGGAGGAACCCGCGTCACGCCGCCCGGGGACCGGGCGGCCGCGGGTCGCGGTACAGGCACTGTGGATCGGCTCGGCTTCTCTTCGACGGGAACTCGCCGTGACCGTAGCGACGCGGGGGATCGGCGGGCCGCCAGAACGCGCACCGGCCCTCGCCATTTCGCGCGGACGCCCCGTCGCCTCGGTAGGGCCGAGGCGACGATGGGGTCAAGAAGATGGGCGCTTGTCGTCTTCGTCCGGGTCGACGGCGGGGAGGGCCGCCGTCTCGTCGAAGGCGTCCTGCGCGGGTTCGCCGCCGATGTCGTCCAGGTCGCTCTTGCCGACGGACTCCCAGTTGGTCATGTCCTTGAGCCGGTCGAAGCCGCGCCGGATGCTCTCCCAGCTCTCGTCGGCGAGCGGAGTGCCGACGTCGGAGGAGGAGTCGAACGGGGAGTCGTCGCTCAGCGGGTCGGGCTCCGCGGCGTCCGCGACGCGGGAGTCCTGGTACGCGGACGTGCGGTGGCCGTTGGTCTCGGCCGGGTCGCGGGGCGGCGGCTCGAACGGCTCGAACGGGGTGGCGGGCGGCGGAGGCTCGGGCGCCGGTGGAGTGTCCTGCGCCTCCGGCTCGCCGGGCGGCCGGTCCGAGAAACCGGTGGGCGACGAGGTCTCGGCGGGCGGACGGTCCCAGGACCCGGTGGACGAGGAGTCGGCGGGCGGCCGATCCCAGGACTCCGCGGGCGAGGAGGAGTCGGCCGGAGGCTGGTTCCACGACTCGGCGGACGGCGTCGATCCGGCGGGCGAGCGGTCCCACGAGCGCTCCGCCGGGGGGAGCCCGTCCCAGGAGCTCTCCGCGGGGGACAGCCGGTCCCATGACGGCGTCTCGGGCCGGTCCCAGGAGGGTTCCGCGGGTGGCCGTTCGTCGTGGCCGGGTGGCGGTGTCTGGGGTCGGGGGCGGTCCCAGGCGGTTTCGTTCGGCGCAGGGTCCCAGGAGTCGGCGGGCCTGCGGCGGTCCCAGTGCGGGGCTGGTGGTGGCGCGTCGGTTGGTGCCTGGTCCCAGAGGGGGGCGTCGGTCGCGGGT
>NZ_JBHLZP010000526.1:0-5469 GCF_042429965.1 Actinoallomurus acaciae | reverse complement strand
TCCCAGTGCGGGGCTGGTGGTGGCGCGTCGGTTGGTGCCTGGTCCCAGAGGGGGGCGTCGGTCGCGGGTTCCTCTGGACGGCGGTCCCAGTGCGGGGTCGGCGGTGACGCGTCGGCTGGTGCCTGGTGCCAGAGGGAGGCGTCGGCTGCGGGTGTCTCCGGACGGCGGTCCCAGGGCGTGATCGGGGGCGACGCCTCGGGCGACCCCGGATTCCAGCGGGGATCCTCGTCCGTGGACGTCTCCGGGCGGCGCTCCCACGGCGACAGGCCGGACGACCGGCCCGTACGCGACGGCGGAGGTGTGGGCCGGCGCTCCCACGGCGCCGTGGCCGACGATGCGTGCGCGGCCACCGGTACGGCCGGGCGCTGCGGCTCCTCCGGCTCGTCGGCGGCCTCCTCACGGGCGATCCGCCGCCGTCGCTGCCGCCAGCCGAGGATCAGGCTGAGCAGGATCAGTGTGCCGCCGCCGCTCAGGACGGCGATCAGCACCAGGTCGGGGTCGCTGTGCTTGGATGGCGCCGACGCTGCCGGAGCCGTCGGCTGCGGCGGCTGGACGCCCGTGCCGTCGTGTTCGGCCTTGTTGATCTGCGCGGCCGTGTGCAGCGCGCCGTACGCGTCGGCGACGCCCGTGCCGATCTCGTTGCTGCGCCCGTCGGGCGGCCGGTGGGTGGCGCCCTCTTCCAGGGCCTGCTTGACCTCCTGCGCCGTGAGGTGCGGGTAACGCGCCTTGACGAGCGCGCTCATGCCCGCCACGAACGCGGCCGACGAACTCGTGCCGGTGCCGAGGATGTAGCCGTGCCCGGCGGCGTCGGCGCTGACGATCTCCACACCGGGGGCGGCGACCGAGATGTAGGTGTGCCGGTTGGTGAACTTGGCCGCCTTGAACGTGCGGTCGACCGCGCCGACCGCGATCACCCCGGGGTAGGCGGCTGGGTAGTTGCGCCGGTTGGCGCCGTCGCCGTCGTTGCCCGCCGACGCGACGAGCACGGCGCCCTTGCCGAGGGCGTACTTGATCGCCGCCTCCTCGGCGGTGTTGCCGTTGTAGAACAGGTTGCCGCCGCCGAGCGACATGCTGATGACCTGCGCGCCGTGGTCGGCGGCGTAGCGGATGCCCTCCGCGACGGCGTCCCGCGACCGGTTGACCTGCGCGTGGTCGTTGCGAATCGGGTCGTTCAGCTCCCAGGTCACCCGGATCGAGAGGATCTTGGCGTCGGGCGCCACGCCCATGACGCCCGCCGTCGCGCCGGCGCCGTGGCCGTGTCCGGCGATGAGGCTCGCCATCTCGGTGCCGTGCCGGCCCCAGTAGCGGCCGCCCGGCTTGCGCACGTGGCCGGTGAAGTCGGGGCCGTCGATGACGCGTCCGGCCAGGTCGGCCTGGTGGCCGTCGACACCGGTGTCGAGCACCGCGACGGTCACCCCGTTGCCGCGGGAGTACTTCCACGCGCGGGAGATGTGCAGCGCGTCGAGCGTCCACTGCTGGCCACGGTAGAGGTCGGTCGGCAGCGAGGCCGGGCGGGTGGGCTCGGCGGGCGAGGCGGACTCGGCGGCGGGAACGGACAGCACGCCGACCGCGATGCTGACCAGCACTGCCGAGGCCACGCGAGGGAAAGCGCGGCGAACTTCGGACAAGTGCACCGGTTTCCCTCCCGGCGGTCGACAGCGAGCGTAATTCTGCCACGGCCTGAGGTCGGATGCTTACGCGATTGAATGTGACGTGCGGCGATCGGGGCGAATATGGTCGAAATCCCGAGAGATGTGTACGGTGCACCTTGTACGCGTTCCGGGCCTGTGATCCCGATGGCCGCGCGCGGCGTCGTCCGCGCACCCCTTCCCTGGCGGCCATCCGGACTACCGGCCCGGATTCGTCTCCGGGGCCGGAGCCCAGGGTCTGTCTCGCAGTCCCGCGTCCAAGTGCCTCGCCGTGGGACACCGCTCGCCGCGAGCGGGGTCCTAAGCCGCCGGGCGTACGCGCGGAGCCGCCCGGCGTACGACGCGCGAGGCCGCGCCGCCGGGTCACCATCACCTCATGAACACCATGACGCTGACCGCGTACGGTCCCTGGCACGACGGCCACGCACACGGATGGTGGCCGGTCTTCCCGATCGGGTTCGCCGTGTTCTGGCTCCTGGTCCTCGGCGGCGGGTTCTACCTGCTGTCCAGGCGTTCGAAGTGGAGCGGAGGCGGCGCCGAGCGCGTGCTCGCCGAGCGCTACGCGCGCGGCGAGATCGACGAGGAGGAGTACCGTGAGCGGCTGGGCGTGCTGCGCTCGTAACCTCTGATCCCGAAGCCCCGCCGTCCTGCCGCGCGAAGCCATGGACGGCGGCTTCGCGTCAGGCCCCGGCCCGTCATTCGTCGTGTCGCCGAGCCGCCTCGACCTCCAGCCCGACCGCCTTCATGGCGGCCGTGTCGGTGGGGAAGTTCGCGGCGGCCTCGGCGAAGCGACCGAGCAGGTGCGCGAACATGCGCCGGTCCTCCTCGGGCCAGTCGGCGACGAGCTGGGCGATGAAGCGCCGCCGGAGCTCGTCGGTCAGCGCCCTGACCCGGTCGCCGGCCTCGGTGAGCCGCAGGTGCGCGCGACGCGCGTCGACCGGAGACGAGGTGCGCGAGACGAACCCGGCGTCGGTCGCGTGCCCGACGAGCCGGCTGGCGGTCGAGGGGTCGATGTCGAGGAAGTCCGCGACCGCGCCCACGGTGACGTCACCCTGCCCCGCGTCCTGGCCCGCGATCGCGTGGATGACCAGCAGACTGGACAGCTGGATCGGCCGCTCGCCGCTTCCGCACCGCTCGCGCAGGCGTTGGAGAAGATGCGGCTTGGCCCAGAGCCGGCGGAGCTGGAACGCCGCCCGTTCGATCTCCGCGACACTCGGGTCGATGTGCGGATTCACAAGGTCACAGTAGTTGAGTTGAACGAATACGACGCTCGTCCGGTTTTGGCCGTTTTACTGCTCTTCATCTCATCCCCACCAGAAGGCCGTGGCGATGATCCCGTACAGGACGATCAACGTCGCGCCCTCCAGCCAGTTCGACTCGCCGTCGAGTACCACCAGCACGGTGATCACTACCGCCATGATCAGTATGGCGATGAGCAGCGGCGACAGCACCAGTGTGAACGACGCGCCCACGATCGGCGAGAGCAGCACGAGGGCGGGGGCCACGACGAGGGCGACCTGCAGCGGGCTCTGCAGGATCACCGAGAGCGCGTAGTCGGCCTTGTTCTTGAGCGCGAACTGGATGCCGACGACGTTCTCGACGGCGTTCCCGGCGATCGCGACGATCACCAGGCCGGCGAACGCCTGGGAGATGCCGAGCGAGGAGATGGCGGGTTCGAGCGCGGCCACGAACCAGTCCGAGACGAACGCCGCGCCCACGCCGGTGATCGCCAGCATCGCCAGCGCGAGGCCGAGCGGCCAGGAGTGCTGCTTCTCCTCCGCGTCGGGCGAGGCGCCGTCGGGCGGGGCCGTGGCCGAGGAGGGCTCGGTCTCCTCGGCGTTCTTCTGCCGCTTGATCGAGGACGGCAGCGACGCCACGAACAGGCAGAGCAGCAGGACCGACACGACGATCGACAGGTCCCGCTCGTGCAGCGCGGCGCGGGTCGCGTGAGAGCCTAGCGCCGCGGTGAGCGAGGGGACGAGCAGGGCGGCCACCGAGAGCGCCAGGAGCATCGACAGTGTGCGGGCGGCGTCGCCGCCGAACTTCTGCCGCCCGTGCTTGATGCCGCCGAACAGGAACGCCATGCCGAGCACCAGCAGGACGTTCGCCAGGATGGATCCCACGATCGTCGCCGTGGCGACCTCGTACAGCTTCTTCTTCAGGGCGAAGAGCACGACGAACAGCTCGGGCAGGTTACCCAGGGCGCTCTGCACGACCCCGGTCGCACCGGAGCCGAGCCAGTTGCCGAGCGCCTCGACGCTCCGGGAGACCAGGCTGGCCAGCAGCGCCAGCGCGACGGCTGCCACGATGAACGGAGCGATGTCGCCGCCGAGTTTGGCGAAGTGGGCGACACCGGCGGCCGCGGACGCCAGAACGGCGCCGCCCAAAAGCCCCCAGTCGGAGCGGTTGAGACCCATGCGGAAGATCATGCCGTATTCGGACCAGCCGCTTTGACGGTTTCGTTACCTTTGAAGCGTCGGTCTCGCCGAAGGAGCGGGACGGATCAGTCGGCGACGGCGAGCCGTACGTGGGCTCCCGGCGGCAGGCCGAGCCGCTGCGCCGCGTCGCCGGAGTTGACCGCGAGGGCCACCCGGCCGGTGGCGTCGGTGTAGGCCACGAGCTCGCCCGGCGGCACGGACCCGAACGTCTCGCCGTACGCCATGCGCAGAGAGTGGCGGCCCAGCGTGACCGTGAGAGTACCGCCGCACCGCGCGCCGATCGCGTCCAGGTCCGCGTCGGTGAGGGAGAGCTGCACGTTGCCGAACCGGTCGACCGTGACCACCTCACCCTCGGCCGTGCCGTCGCGCACCGTGCGGTTCGGCGGCGGCAGGCGTACGAGACCGGCCGGGTCGATCTCGCTCCCGGCCGTCGCGACGTCACGGCCCGCGGCGATGTGGGCCGCCACGGGGGCGAAGATGTCGCGGCCGTGGAAGGTCGCCGAGACCGGCTCCACCCACAGCTCTCGCTCGGTCAGCTCCCACGCGCGCACGTCGGCGCCGGCCGCCGCCCAGGAGAGCACGCCGTTGTCCGGGCCGACGAAGACGCGGTCGCCGGCCGCGACCGCGATCGCGCGCCGGCGCGTGCCGACGCCCGGGTCGACCACGGCGACGTGCACGCCGGCCGGCAGGTACGGAACCGTCTGCGCCATGAGCGCGGCGCCGCGCCGGACGTCTCCGGGAGGCACGAGATGGGTGATGTCGATGATGCGAGCGGGTGGGCAGATGCTCGCGATGACGCCGTGACATGCGGCGACGAAGCCGTCTTCCAGCCCGTAGTCGGTCAGTAGCGTTACGCAGTGCTTCGGCATCACAGTTCAGGCTACGACAGGGGCCATCCGCGAGAACAGCGCGAACATGTCCCTGATCACGCGTAGCATGACAGCCCCCCGAACCCGTACAGAGGGGACCTGATGCAACCGGCGGACGCCCGGGGCGACGGCCCTAAGAACAGCCCTGACGACAACGGCCCCGAAAACGGCGGTGACGGCGGCCTGACCGACCGTGACCTGCAGATCCTTACCTTCGAGCGGCAGTGGTGGCAGCACGCGGGCGCCAAGGAGCAGGCGATCCGTGAGCACTTCGGCATGTCCTCCACCCGCTACTACCAGCTTCTCGGCCGGCTCATCGACCGTGCCGAGGCGCTCGAACACGACCCGATGCTCGTGAAGCGGCTGCGGCGGCAGCGGTCGCAACGCCAGCGCCAGCGGGCGGCACGCCGCCTCGGCATCCGCACCTGACGGAGACCGCCGTCCGCCGTGGCGGGGCGTTCGTACGCCGCCGTTCCGCTACCGCCGGGCGAACGCCGCGGCGCGGCACCCGCC
>NZ_JBHLZP010000525.1:0-5483 GCF_042429965.1 Actinoallomurus acaciae | reverse complement strand
CGTCGCCACCGCCAGGTGCACGGCGCCGGCCACGGCCAGCACCGCCAGCACGGGCCGCCACGCCAAGGGCGCGGCCCGCCTCGCGTCGGGCTCGCCCGGGCGGGAAGGTCCCTGCTCGGCGGCCGGCGCGGAAACTCCACTGTCAGACACGGCTTCTCGTCTCCGGATCAGGTCGGTGTGGTGGTCGCGTCCGGGTTGGGCAGGAACGCGGCGAGCAGCAGGTGGCGTACGGTTCGGCGGCAGGCCTCGCCGTCGAGCGTCGTCGAGTCCGGGTCGTCGAGCCGGTGCCAGGCGAACCAGGCGACGGTCTCGGTGATGAACCGCGCCGCCGCCGGCACGTCGGGGACCGGCCGCAGCGCACCGGAGCCGATGTGCCGGCGCAGATGGTCACCGAGGGCGGTCAGCAGCGTCCGCCGGCGTTGGACGAAGTAGAGGTTGGCCAGGTCGGGCAGGTCGGGGGCACACCGCTCGACCAGGGCCAGCAGGTGCCTGTCGCGTTCGATGAACCCGTACAGCTCGTCGATGATCGCGCCGAGTTCTTCGGCGACCGTCGCGTGCCGCCGAAGTCCGGCGGACGCCGCGGTCAGCACCGGGAAGTCGCCGCGGCCGGCGGTGTCGACCACGGCCACGATCTCCTCCGATGTCGGGGTGGCCACCGGAATGTCCAGGCCGGCCAGGGACTCCGGGCGGGCCAGGCGCACCAGAGCCAGGTACAGCAGCGCCTCCTTGCTCTTGGCGTAGGTGTACACCGCGCCGTGGCTCATCCCGAGGGCGGCGGACACGTCGGAGATCTTGGCCGCCCGGTAGCCCTTGGCCATGAACACCCGCGCCGCCGCTTCGGCTATCTCCTCGACCGGCCGCGCCGGCACCCGACCTCGCACCCCTCGATTGTTGACTGACTGGATCAGTCAGTCAACCCGATCCGCGCGTACGGACGTCCTCAACCGCCGGCGCGCGAGGTCGGAACCGTGACGACCAGCGACGTTCCGCGCCCGGTGGGACTGGTGACATGCATGGTGCCGCCGAGCGCCTCGACGCGATCCGTCAGCCCGGTCAGGCCCGAGCCACCCGAGGGATCGGCGCCGCCCACCCCGTCGTCGCGCACCCGGAGACGGATCTTCGCGTCCTCCTCGGTGAGATCGATGTGCACCACGGACGCGTGCGCGTGCTTGAACACGTTCGTCAACGCCTCGGAGACGATGTAGTAGAGGCTCACTTCGAGCTGCTCCGGCAGGCGCCCGTCCGCGTCGACGTGGAGTTCGACCGGCACGGGAGAGCGGGCCACCAGCCCTTTCAGCGCCGCCTTCAGTCCCCGGCGCGCCAGCAGCGGCGGGCGCAGTCCCCGGGCGATCTCCTGGAGCTCGGCGAGGGCGGCGGACAGGTCCTGGACGGTGTCGGACAGATGCCGCCTGGCCTCTCGCTGATCGCGCGGAAGCTCCGCCTCGGCCTCGCGGAGACGGAGCGAGAGTGAGATCAGATGCTGCTGCGGCCCGTCGTGCAGGTCGCGCTCGATGCGGCGTCGCGTGGCCTCGGCCGTGGTGACGAGCCGGGCGCGCGAGGCGACGAGCTCCGTGCGGGTCTCGGCCTGGGCGATGGCGCAGGACAGCAGTTCCACGAACTTGTCCATGCGTTCCTCGGTGTCGCCGGGCAGCGGTTCGGAGCCGAGGTACAGGGCGTTCATCGTCCCCCACAGACGATCACCGCTGATGACCGGGCAGACCACCACCCGGCCGATCCGCTGCTCCTGAAGCCAGGCGGCGAGCTGGTCGTCGAAGGACTCGCTCGTCATCTGGGCCGGCCGGTGGCTACGCCACACCGCCGCCGAAGCGGCGTCGTCCTCGACCGGCCACCGTCCCCCGAACGGAATCTTGACGGGAGAGGAGCCGGGAGCGCGCCACAGCGTGACCACCGACTCCGTGTGATCGGTCTCGTACCGTTTGATCGCGGTGTAGTCCGCGTCCAGCAGGGCGCCGAGCTCCGCCGCGGCCGCATTGAAGATCACCGACGGTGAGGCGCCGCGCGCCACCAGAGTCGCGACGTGCCGCAGGGCCCCCCACTCTTCCGCGAGCCGGCGGACCTCGCCGCAGCCGACCGGCAGGGCCCGCGCGGCGGCGTTCAGGGATCTCCACAGACCCCGAAGGTGGCGGATCACGGGCTTCGCGCCAAGGCCGCCGCCTGCGGGCACAAGAGCCGTCCGTCCACTGCTTGCCCCAGTTGACCAGGCGATACCGGATAAAGCCTCAGTACGACTCTACTAACCGACGTAACCGTCGACCGCGTCGCTGTCGATCTTCAGTTTCACGCCGCCGTGCTTCTCCACGTGGTCGCCGCGGAACTGTTTGATCCGGCGGTGGTCCGCCCACCAGTCCTCGCCCATGAGCCGGTCGCCCCACACGTTCGGCCGTCGATCCCAGTGGGCGAACCACACGGTCTCCGGACGGCTGATGTCATCCGCCTCGGCGACGTCGCGGACCCCCGACGCCACGCTGCTGTACAGCCCCGGGACGTACTCCAGCGCCCGTACGCCCCGGGTCCACGAGTCCACGAACGTCAGCACCGCCTGCCGGCACCAGGCCCTGCGCCCGTACGCCTCCAGGTCCATGTAGATCGGGGTCCCGGGCGGCAGGCCGAGCGCCGCGGCGCGGTTCGTCGCGTCCACCGCCGAGAGCTGGCCGGCCAGGGCCGCGGTCGACGGGGAGAAACGCGGACGGGAGGAGGTGCACGGCGCCTGCGGGCCGACGTACGTCGGGATCAGGCGCCACCCCATCGCCTGTACGGCCTCCACCCAGCGGCGGGACAGCCGCCCGTCCGGGCACGCACGCGCCGGGCCGCCGATGTAGATGTTGGCCGCGACGAAGTCGTCGTGCCAGGCGCGCATCGCGGCCAGCGACGGCGCCGAGCACGTGTCGAAGCCCGCACCGGTCACCCATCGGCGGCGACGGTCGCCGCTGCGCCGCTGCCCGGCGTCGGATCTCTCCTGGGCGATCCCCGCGATCAGGCGGCGCAGCTCCCCCGCCCCGGGCCCGGCGCCGTACGAGCCGGTGATCAGCACCCCGGCGCCCGGGACGGCCGAGCGGATCTCCCCGTCCGTCGTGTCGGTCACCGTCACGGCGGGCACTCCGGCCACGGACGAGGGCGGGGAGGAGCCGAGCATGCCCGTGGCGAACGCGGCCGTCTGCTCGGTGAGCGGCTCGACGTGCAGCGCCTCCGTACGGCCGATCACGTGCGCCGGGCAGAGCTGGTTCGTCCCCGCCGTGCCCAGGTAGAGCGCGTGCCGGTCGAAGCGCACGCACTCGGTGGACCGGGGGTCGAGGCGGTACACGGGCCAGCCGGCGGGCACGGTGATCCGCAGCCCCTGGTAGTCGACGGTCGTGTCCGCGCGGGCGGCGGGGGTCGGGACGAGCGCTGCCAGAAGGCAGGCGAGCAGGCCGGCACGTCGCATCGCGTCTCCCCGTGGTCGTCGTCCCGGCCATGATCGGCACGGGGAACGCCGGAAGACGGGAGCGCGCGGCGCACTTGTGCGGTCTTTCGGGCGGAGTCGCCCGGCTCTTTACCCGGCGCGTGCGTCCGGGCCGGGCACGATCTCGTACGCGCCCGCCTCGTCGATGGCGAGCCGGGACAGCGGGATGAGCGCCAGGCGTACGTCGTAGTCGCCGAGGGCCCGGCGGTAGAAGCCCGCGCCCTCCCAGTCGGTCACCATCGCCCAGAGCTCGGGGTCGTCGACGGCGCGGGCGAGGCGGCCGGACAGGTGTCCCGGGCTGTCCTCGATGGCGCGGAGCACGTCCTGGGCCGTACGGACGAATACGTCGGTCTCGGCCGGGGGTACGCGATAGCGGGTGATGGCCAGCACGCGTCCATGATGCCGGACCCGTGGCGGCGCTCACACCGGTGACCCGGATACGACACCATGGAGGGGTGCCATCCAAATCCTCGATCCGCCGGCAGAGCGCCGTCCTCCTCGTCTATGTGAACCAGTTGCCGCGGTGGGTGCCGCTGGTGCTGCTGCCGGCGCTGCTGGTCGCCGGCCTGGCGCTGCCCGGGGCGTTCGGCGCGGTGGCGCTGGTGCTGCTTGCGCTCGTCGTCTGGTTCCTGTTCATGGCCTCACCGACGCGGAACCCGGCCCACCGGGTGATCCGGCTCGCCGTGCCGCTGGTCCTGCTCGCCTTCGCGATCGGCAAACTGGTCTCCTGACGACATGGCGTGATTTTGACAATCATTTTCATGTTCACTCATACTTGTTCGGTGCGCTCCCGAATCCTGCCTCTCGCGCTCGCCGCGCTGCTCGTGGCCTGCGGTGGATGCGGAGCGAGGGCGGGCACCGGCGGGAAACCGAGGCTGACCGCGGCGTTCTATCCGCTCGCGTGGCTGGCGACGCAGGTCGCCGGTCCCGGCTTCTACGTCCAGAACCTCACCAGGCCGGGCGCCGAGCCGCACGACCTGGAGCTGACGCCCCGCCAGGTGATCGACGTCGGCGAGTCCAAGCTGGCCTTCTACGTCAAGGGCGTGCAGCCGGCCGTGGACAAGGCCGTGCGCCAGCACGCCAAGGACCACTCGCTCGACGCCGAGTCCGTGGTCACGACGCTGCCCGCGCCGCAGGACGAGGCGAGCGACGGCGCCGTCGACCCGCACCTGTGGCTCGACCCGTCCCGGTTCGCGACCGTGGCGACCGCGCTCGGCGAGCGCCTGGCCCGGATCGACGCCGAGAACGCCGCGGGCTACCGCACCCGCGCCGCCCAGGTCGTGACCCGTCTGAACGCCCTGGACGCGGAGTTCCGCACGGGGCTGCGCGCCTGCGCGCGCAAGGAGATCGTCACCGGCCACGCCGCCTTCGGCTACCTGGCCGCGCGCTACGGGCTCACGCAGGTCGGCGTGGCGGGGCTGGACCCGGAGGCCGAGCCGTCGCCGCAGCGCCTCGCCGACCTGACCGGTCTGGTCCGGCGTACGGGCGCGACCACCGTGTTCACCGAGACGCTGGCCAGTCCCAAGACCGCCGACACGCTCGCGCGTGAGGCCGGGGTGCGCACCGAGGTACTCGACCCCGTCGAGGGCGTCCGGCCGGGCTCCCACGACGACTACTTCTCGATCATGCGCCGCGACCTCGCGACGCTCCGAACCGCTCTGGGGTGCTCATGATGACGGCCCCGTTCTCCCTGACCGGCGGCGAGGTACGGCTCGACCGCCGTCCCGTGCTGCGCGGCATCGACCTGACGGTACGTCCCGGCGAGGTCGTCGCCGTCATGGGCTCGAACGGCTCCGGCAAGTCGACGCTGATCCGCGCGCTGCTCGGGCTGATCCCGCTGTCCGCCGGACGCGCCGAGCTGTACGGCGTGCCGCCGGCGCGGTTCCGCGACTGGAAGCGCATCGGGTACGTCCCGCAGCGCCTGTCGATCGGCGGCGGCGTGCCCGCCACCGTCCGCGAGGTCGTGGCCTCCGGCCGGATCGCGCGGCAGTCGCGGCAGCGCCCGTCCTCGGCCGCCGACCGG
>NZ_JBHLZP010000524.1:0-5490 GCF_042429965.1 Actinoallomurus acaciae | reverse complement strand
GCTTGACCGCTCCGCCCGTGGCCGCGTCCCCCTGGGCCTCGCGCGACTCGGACGGACGACGGCGGCGCGCCGGCCGCCGGGCCGCCGTGTCATCGTCCCCGCGTGGGCGGCGGGTGCGGGTCTCCTGCGGCGGAGTCGTGATGGTCATGTGGTGCCTCCTGCTTGACTCCGCCCGCTCGGCGGGTCTTCGTCGAGCGGCCTCGTGCCGCCTCGCGGACGTCCCTCACGCTCACGGATCCGCTCGACGGCGCGAAGCCGCGCCGACGCCGCCCGTGGGTTGGTCGTGGTCTCCTCGTCGGACGGTTGCTCCGCGCCCCGGGTGAGCGGGCGGAAACGCGGTTGTCGTTCCGGCAGGGGAACCGGCAGATCGGGTGGTGTCGTGTCGGTGGTCCGCTCGGCGAAGGCCCGCTTGACGATGCGGTCCTCGAGCGAGTGGTAGGACAGGACCGCGACGCGGCCGCCCACCACGAGGGCGTCGAGCGCGGCCGGGATGGCCCGCTCGAGCGAGGGGAGCTCCCCGTTGACCTCCATGCGCAGGGCCTGGAAGGTGCGCTTGCCCGGGTGGCCCCCGGTGCGGCGCGCGGCGGCAGGGATCGCGTCACGGACGACCTCGACGAGCCTGCCCGTCGAGGTCAGCGGGGCGCGCCCCCGCTCCCGTACGATCGCCTCCGCCACGCGCCGCGCGAACCGCTCCTCGCCGTAGACGCGCAGGATGCGCGCGAGGTCCGAAGCGGAGTATGTGTTGACCACCTGCTCGGCGGTGAGCTCCTGGGTGCGGTCCATCCGCATGTCGAGCGGTGCGTCATAGGAGTAGGCGAAGCCGCGCTCGGCCTCGTCGAGCTGGGGAGAGGACACGCCGAGGTCGAAGAGCACGGCGTGGACGCCGGAGACGCCGAGATCGGCGAGGGCCCGCGGGATCTCGTCGTAGACGGCGTGGACCAGATGCGTCCGCGCGGCGTAGGCCTCCAGGCGCCGCCCGGACCGCTCGATGGCGCTGGTGTCGCGGTCGAGACCGATGAGCGTGGCGCGTGGGTGGGCCTCGAGCACGGCCGCGGCGTGTCCGCCCAGGCCGAGGGTCGCGTCGACGAAGAACACGTCCTCATCGGAGGGCGTCGACAGGGCCGGCCCCAGCAGTGCCAGGATCCGGTCGAGCATGACCGGCACGTGCCCCGCCGCGCGTGGTCCCCCCTCGCGCTCTTCGTCGCCTCGCATCGAATACCTCTCACATGACGCCACTGCTCGCGGACGGCGCTGATGCCGCGCTCGCCTGGTGGTCCGCCGTGCCGAAGAAGCGCATAGAGCACCCCGTGGACGGCCGACGCGGACTCCCACCCGGGCGCCAGCGCCCCGGTGCGCTCTGCGGCTCACCGCTCAATGGCTTTTCGCCGGCCCCCGTTACGGACGTCGCCCGGCCAGGTCCCCATCCGCTGTTCCGTGGAGGAAGATGTGCTACGGCCATCTGGCACCGGGGAAGGTGCGCCAGTTGGGAGCGGGTGGAGACCTCGCCGAACGGATCCGCGACCGGCGATGGTGCGGTCAGAGAATTCCGGGCAGCACCTCCTCGGACAGGTCGGAGAACTGCGGCTCCTGCTCGGACAGGTAGGTCTCCCACGCGGTCGCGTCCCAGATCTCCAAGCGCGTGTTGGCTCCGATGACGGCGCAGTCGCGGCTCAGGCCGGCGTACGTGCGCAGGGGCGGTGGAATGGTGATCCGCCCCTGTTTGTCGGGAACCTCATCTGAGGCGCTGGCGAAGAAGACCCGGCTGTAGTCCCGCACGGCCTTGGCGGTGACCGGCGCGGTGCGAAGCGCCTCGGTGATGCGCTGGAACTCCGCCTCAGGAAAGACGTAGAGACAGCGCTCCTGACCCTTCGTGATCACCAATCCCCCCGAGAGCTCCTCGCGGTACTTCGCCGGTAGGAACAGTCGTCCCTTGTCATCAAGGCGCGGTGAATGAGTGCCGAGGAACATCCGGCCTCACCTCCGCCCCCTGTGAGGCGATGCACCCTGCCCCACGGCGCCCCACTCTACTCCACTCTGCCCCACGGTCAACGACCAAAACGCCTGGCTCGCGGCGTTTCCCAAGACAAAGCCGCAGGTCAGAGAGGTGGAGCAGTGTGGGGCGCCCACGAGGCCCCCGGCGGCGGTCATGAGGAGCCGCGGCGCATTGTGAAGACGGAAGGCGGCCGAATGGTGGGAAACGCGCCGACTCGTCGCGCGCGATGGAGCGAAGTGGGGAATCCGAAATGGCGTGTGATTCCAATAACACCCGGATGCGGCCGTTAGCCGGGCCGAGGGTTACTCTCCTGCACGGAGCATCGCACCAACCAGCCCAAAAGACGTACTGTCGGTGCAACACAACAACATGAACAAACCGGATGGAGCTCCCCATCCGCATCCGTGTGCGACGAGGCCGGGCCGACGCGGACCGGCGGCGGGCCGCGTGGCCGCGCGGATGGCCCGAGGAGGGGTTAGTGGCAGTCAGCACACACGGTGACGTCGGACGGGGGCTGGAGGGTCTCGCGAAGATCTCGGGCCGGATCTCCGGGGCCATCGAGTCCGTCATCGAGGGCAAGCCGGATGTGGTGCGCCTCGCACTCACCGTTCTTCTCGCCGAGGGCCACCTACTCATCGAGGACGTGCCCGGGGTCGGCAAGACCATGCTCGCCAAGGCGCTCGCCCGTTCCATCGACTGCTCGGTGCGGCGGATCCAGTTCACCCCCGACCTGCTGCCGAGCGACATCACCGGCGTCAGCGCCTACAACCAGGAGCGGCGGGAGTTCGAGTTCAAGCCGGGTCCGGTCTTCGCCAACATCGTCGTGGGCGACGAGATCAACCGCGCCTCCCCGAAGACGCAGTCCGCGCTCCTGGAGTGCATGGAGGAACGCCAGGTCACCGTGGACGGCCACACGTACGGCCTGGACGGGCCGTTCATGGTCATCGCGACCCAGAACCCGGTCGAGATGGAGGGCACCTACCCGCTGCCCGAGGCCCAGCGCGACCGTTTCACCGCCCGCATCTCGATGGGCTACCCCGAGCCCGGCGCGGAGCTGGAGATGCTCGACGTGCACGGCCGGACCTCGCCGCTGGACGAGCTCTCCCCCGTGGCGCGGGCCGGCGACGTACGCGAGCTGACCGAGCTCGTCCGCAATGTGCACGTCTCCACCTCCGTGCGCAACTACGCCATCGCCCTGGTCACCGCCACCCGTGAGCACCCCGAGCTGCGCCTCGGCGCGTCGCCGCGGGCGACGCTCCACCTCGTACGGGCCGCCCGCGCGTACGCCGCGCTGGAGGACCGGGACTACGTCCTGCCCGACGACCTGCAGTACCTGGCCGTGCCGGTGCTCGCCCACCGGCTCCTGCCGACCGCCGAGGCCCAGGTCGAGCGCCGTCTGCCCGAACACATGGTCGCCGAGCTGGTCGCCCACGTGCCGGTGCCCGACCCCCGGCGCTAGGGAACGGCGCCGGCGTGGACAAGGGCATCGCGACGAGCCGCGGCACCGGAGGGCCCGGGCCGTTCCGGCCGGTGCGCGCCGTCCGCAGGACACTCGGTTCGCTGACGACTCGCGGCCGATCGTTCGTCGCGGCGGGCGTCACCGCGATCGTCTGCGCGTTCGTCCTGGGTGAGCGCGACCTGCTGCGGGCGGGTGTGCTCATCCTCGCCCTGCCGCTCCTGTCGGGGCTGGTCGTGTCCCGGACGCGCTACCGGCTCTCGTGCACACGCCGCGCCGACCCGTCACGGCTGCCCGTGGGGCACGAGGCCCAGGTCGGCATCGTCCTGCAGAACATCTCGCGGTTGCCGACCGGGATCCTCCTCGTGGAGGACCAGGTCCCGTACACGCTCGGCGACCGCGCGCGCTTCGTCGTCGACCGGATCGAGCCCGGCGGCGGGCGGGAGATGGTCTACCGGATCCGCCCGGACGTCCGGGGCCGCTACCAGGTCGGGCCGCTGCTGGTACGCCTCGCCGACCCGTTCGGGCTCGTCGAGCTGGCCCGGTCGTTCACGACCTCCAGCCGGCTGACCGTCACGCCGCCGATCGTGCCGCTGCCGCACGGCCGGCTGACCGGCTCGTGGACGGGCGGCGGCGAGAGCCGGGCCCGCGCGATCTCCACCGCGGGAGAGGACGACGTCGCGCCGCGGGAGTACCGCCACGGCGACGACCTGCGGCGAGTGCACTGGCGGTCGACGGCCCGGCACGGCGAGCTGATGGTCCGGCGCGAGGAGCAGCAGTGGCAGAGCCGCGGCACCCTCTTCCTCGACACCCGCCGGGTCGCGCACTGGGGCGACGGCGCCGCGTCCTCCTTCGAGCAGGCGGTCTCGGTCGCGGCCTCGATCGGCGTGCAGCTCGGGCGCGAGGGGCTCGGCCTGCGGTACGTCACGGACGAGGGTGAGACGTTCTCCCCCACCACCGCCTTCGAGGGAGCGCTGCTGGACTCGCTGGCGGTCGCCCGTACGTCCGCCGGCCGGTCGCTGCGGGCCGGGCTGGCCGCGCTGCGCACCACGGCGCGCGACGGCGACGGCCTGGTCGTGGGCGTCTTCGGCCGGCTGACCGCCGAGGACGTCCAGGACGTGGCCCGGTCCCGGCAGGGCACCGCCACGTGCGTCGCGGTGCTGGTCGGGGACGAGGAGCACTCGGCGGCGCGGGCGGGCTCGGTGCTGCGCGCGGCGGGCTGGCGGGTGCTGATCATCGACTCGGCGGCCTCGCTGCCGGCCGCGTGGGCCGGAGCGGACCAGGCGTCGGAGAACTCCGAGCTGCGCGCGGTGCGGCACCGCGCGGGTGCCCGGCCGCCGGCACCGGGCGGCGACGTGGACGGTGCCGGTACGAACGGAACGAGCCGGGGAGGATCGTCGTGAGGCTGCGGTTGACGATCGTGGCGGGTGTGGCCACGCTGCTGGCGACGGTCGGGCTGTACCCGCTGTACGAGTCCGGCGGATGGTTCGGCCCCGGGTTCGGCGCGATCCTGGTGGTGGGCGTCGCCGGGACGCTCACCCGGCGGTTCCGCGTGGCCGCCGTGCTGTGCCCGCTGATCGGGCTGGCCGCCCTGTTCCTCTACCTCACTGTTCTGGTCGCCTCCGGGCAGTCGCTGCTCGCCGTCGTCCCGACGCCCTCCTCGACCGCGCGGCTCGGCCGGCTGCTCGGCGAGGGCTGGCACGACGCGAACGCCTACGCGGCACCGGTGCCGATGCTGCCCGCGATCAACATGCTCACGGCCACGGGCATCGGCCTGGTGGCCGTCCTCGTCGACTTCCTGGCGGTGCGCGCCCGCCGGGCGGCGCTCGCGGGGCTTCCGCTCCTGGCGATCTACAGCGTGCCGGCGGCGGTACGGCAGCAGGCGGCGGGCTGGCTGGCCTTCCTGCTGAGCGCGGGCGGGTATCTCGGGCTCCTGGTCGCGGACGGCCGGGACCAGCTCGCCGGCTGGGGCCGTGCGGTGTTCACCCGCCGCTGGTCGCCGGCCGTCCCCGTCGACGAGCGGCCGGACTCCGGCCCGCTC
>NZ_JBHLZP010000523.1:0-5495 GCF_042429965.1 Actinoallomurus acaciae | reverse complement strand
TACGCCGCGTAGCGGTCCGGCGGCGCGGCGAGGACGGCCAGGTCGGCGTCGCACAGCACGGCGCCGTCACGGTCGCCCTCCGCCGGGTCGTGGGTCGCGGTCAGGCGTACGAGCCGGGCGACCTCGGCGACCGTCGCGGCGGGCAGGTCGGTGTCGGCGAGCATCCGCTCGGCCAGCACGGCGCTGCGCTCCTCGTTGTCGCCGCGCGTCGGGTCATACACCGCGTCGTGGAACCAGGCCGCCAGGCGTACGGCGTCGGCGTCGGCCGCCTCGCCGGCCAGCTCGTCGACATGGTCGAGCACGTCGGCGAGGTGCTCGGTCGTGTGGTAGCGGCGGTGCGGCTCCGCGTACCGGCGCAGCAGGTCGGCACCGAGCGTCTCCGGGCCCGGCCAGCGCCGCAGCAGGTCCATCAGGAGGCTCGGGCGGTCCAGCGCCCGCCGGTCCGCTCGATGGTGATCGGATGGTCGAAGCACGCGCTGATCAGCTCGGTGGTCAGCACCTCCTCGGCGGCGCCGGAGGCGAGCACCCGCCCCTGCCGGAGCAGGATCGCGTGGGTGGTGCTGGCCGGCAGCTCCTCCAGGTGGTGGGTGACGAGCACGGTGGTCAGCGACGGCTGGGCGCGGCGAAGCTGGTCGATCGAGCTGAGCAGCCGCTCGCGGGCCGCGACGTCGAGCCCGGTGGCCGGCTCGTCGAGCAGGAGCAGCCGGGGGCGCGGCATGAGCGCGCGGGCGATGAGGGCCCGGCCGCGCTCGCCGTGCGACAGGGTCGGCCAGCGGGCGTCGCGATGGGAGTCGAGGCCGAGCAGCTCGATCAGCTCCTCGGCGCGGTCGAGCTCCTCCGGCTCGGGCTTCCAGTGCGGGACCAGCTCGATGCTGCCGGTGATCCCGGTGAGCACGATCTCCTGCACCGTGCGGGCGGACCGCAGCGGGTGGTGCGGGTTGACGTGCCCGATGTGGGCGCGCAACTCGCGTACGTCCACCCGGCCGAGCCGCCGGCCGAGCACGTCGACCGAGCCGCTCGTCGGATGCTGGTACGCGCCGAGGAGGCTGAGCAGCGTGGACTTTCCGGCGCCGTTGGCGCCGAGGAGGGCCCAGTGCTCCCCCTCTCGTACGGTCAGGGAGACCTCGTCGAGCAGGGCCCGGCGGTCTCGTACGAACCGGACGTCGTCGGTCTGCAGCACGGTCGGTTTGTCAGCGCTCATCGCCTGGCAGGCTATCGAAGACACGCGCGGCGTCCGTGGTTGCATAGCTCCGTGGGCGCGCGCCACTATGGTCACTCTGAGCTTAGGTAAGCCTTACCTCACTCCATTATCACGAACCGGGGGACCCGTGCGGCTCTACATCGTGGGCGGCAAGCAGACCGACTCGGTGGCGCACGGGTTCCTCCCGGCCGCCGCCGCGCTCGGCCTGGACGTCACGCTGCTGACCGACCGCGAGTGGCCGGTGGAGACCGTCCGCTGCGACGTCACGGACTTCCGGTCGATCGTCGACGCCGTCTCCCACGGCGGCGAGCCCGCGGCGATCTTCTCCAACAGCGACCACCTGCAGACGCCGACGGCGCTGGCCGCGGAGTTCTTCGGCCTGCCGGCCAAGGACTGGCGTGCCGCCCTGCGCACCAAGAACAAGGCGCTCATGCGCCGCACGCTCGGCGGGGTGTACGCCGTCGAGCTGTGGCCCGGCGAGGAGCCGCCCGGCGACGCGCCCTACCCCCTCGTGGTCAAGCCCCGCGAGGGCGTGGCCAGCGAGGACGTCTTCCTCGTCGGTGACGCGGACGAGCTGAAGGCCCGTTGCGCCGAGATCTGGGCCCGGCGGTCCGAGGCGCTCGTCGCCGAGGAGTACCTCCCCGGCGCGCTGCACACCCTGGAGACGCTGAACGGCCAGGTCCTCGGCGGGTTCCGCACGACGCTGTCGCCCCCTCCGCACTTCGTCGAGGAACGCCTCGACTGGGCGACACCGCCCCTCGCCGACGAGATCCTGGCCGCCCTGCGCACGCTGGGAGTCGGCCTCGGCGCCTGCCACACCGAGTACGTCGTGCACGAGGGCCGCGCCCGCGTCGTCGAGGTGAACTACCGGGTCATCGGCGATCACTGCGACTTCCTGCTCGGCGAGCTGCTCGGCGTGCCGATCTTCGAATTAGTGTTGCGCGCCCACCTCGGCGAGCCGGTTCCCCCCGTACCGGCCGCCACCGGGCACGCCGCGGTCGACTCGGTGATCGCGGACCGGCCGGGCACGCTGACCGGCGCGCCGGAGCGCCAGGAGCACACGGACCGCGAACGCGGCGTGCGGCTCGCCTACTGGCCGGTCCGCACGCTCGGCGACCTGATCCAACCGACCCGCACCAACCGCGACTACCTCGGCATGATCCGCGCGATCGGCCCCGACGCCGCCGCGGTCGACGCGGCGATCCGCGCGTTCCGCGAGCGGCACACGTGGGAGATCGTCCCTTGACCGGCGAGACCGTCGCGCCCGTACGGTCCCGTGAACACGAGGTCTACCTCGCCACTCGCGTGCTCGACGCGCTCCTGCGCGAGGACTACGGCGAGCTGTCGCGGCACGTCGCGGACGGGCGGCTGACACTGCCGGGCGGACGCGCCGTCACCCTGACGCGCGAGCGGGCCGGGACGGGCCGCCACCCCGGGTTCCTGGCCGAGCGCGTGGTCGACGACGACGAGCTCACCCTCGACGAGGTGATCGCGGCCACCCGCGCGCTCGCCGACCCCCGCGACGACGTCGCCGCGTTCGAAC
Organism: Actinoallomurus acaciae; assembly: GCF_042429965.1. NCBI lineage: Bacteria > Bacillati > Actinomycetota > Actinomycetes > Streptosporangiales > Thermomonosporaceae > Actinoallomurus > Actinoallomurus acaciae. The sequence goes on along the minus strand of NZ_JBHLZP010000523.1, from coordinate 2,751 downwards.
GCGAGTGCCGCGAGGCGCTGCGCGCGCTCCGCCTGTACGACGCGGTACGGCCGCGCCCCGACGGCGTGACCCGCTACGAGGCGCTCGCCGCCACCGTCGACCACCCCGTCTATCCGACCGCGCGGTGCCGTCTCGGCCTGCAAGAGCGCGACCTGCTCGCCTACGCGCCGGAGTTCGCCCCGTCGTTCCGGCTCTGCTGGACCGCCGTACCGCGCTCCACCTGCGAGGGCCTACGCCCGGACTGGTGGCCCACGGCCGCCGGCCTCGGCCTGCCGGAGGGGACCGACGTGTTCCCCGTGCACCCGCTGACGGCCCGGCTGCTCCCGACCGTGACCGGACCCGCGGTGACCGTACGGCCCACGCTGTCCATGCGGACGGTGGCCGTCGGGCCGCGCGAACAGCTCAAACTGCCGCTGCCGACGAGCACGCTCGGCCTGCGCAACCGCCGGGTGATCATGCCGGGCACGCTCTCCGACGGCGCCCTGGTCGAACGCGTGCTCCGCGCCGTCGCCGAGCGCGAGGACGCGCCCGTCCTCCTGGCCGACGAGCAGACCTACGGACACGCCGACGACCCGCTCCGCGGGTACCTGCTGCGGCGGATGCCGGCCGACGGCGTACCGGTCGCGGCCCTGCTCGCCCGCACGCCGGAGGGCCGATACGTCATCGAGGAGCTGGCCGCGGACGTGGCCGCCTTCTTCGGCGACTACCTGGAGACCCTGTTCCGCTGGAACGTCCCGCTGCTGACGCGGTACGGCATCGCGCTCGAGGCACATCAGCAGAACGTCTCGATCGTCCCCGGGCCGCCGATGCGCCTGATCATCAAGGACAACGACGGGGCGCTCATCGACCTGCGGCGCCTCGCCGACGCGCTCGGCCGGGCGCCCGACCCCGGGGAGTTCGCCGACCGCCGGCTGCTGAGCGCGGACCCGGAGGCCGCGGCCCGGGTCTTCGTCACGATCACCGTGCACCTGTGCGCGGGCGCGATCGCGTTCGGCCTCGCCGAACGCGGCCTGCTGCCCCTCGCCACGGGCCTGGGGCTGATCCGCGACCGCCTCGACTCGGCGCTCACCGCGCACGACCACACCGGTTTCCTGCGCGCCCGGACCCTCGACGCCGACCGGCTGCCCGGCAAGGCCATGGTCACCGCCGGCACGCTCGTCGGCAAGGACCGCACCGGCGCCGAGGACATCAACAAGCACTACGGCCCCTCCGGGCCGAACTACCTGAAGAACTATCCGAAGAGGTCCGCGTCTTGACGTCGCTCACCCACGCCGCTCCCGTCCGGCCGGTGCCGGCCCCGCCGTCCCCCCGCACCGACGCCGGTGAGATCACCGCGCTCGCCCTGCTCAACTGCGCGGTGCGCGAGTTGTGCGCGCCGGAACGGCAGATCTGGCCCGCCCATCCGTACCTCGTCGTGCGGCTCCCCCGCGTCGGCGTGATGCTGCGGGCGCGCCTGCTGCGGCCGCAGGTGATGACCCCGCGTCTCGCCACGCCGGTCGAGGAGCTGCGCGGCGGCTGGGTCCCGCTCGGCTGGCGGCGGCTCGCCGAGCTGGTCGCCGGCGCGCTGGAGCTGACGACCGGCGAGGCCAAGCCGGAGTTCGCCGAGCAGGTCGTGGCGAGCCACGACGCCGTCGAGACGATGATCGGCGAAGGGCGGCCGCCGGAGCCCGACCCGTACCTCGACTCGGAGCAGGCCCTGATCGCCGGACACCGGTTCCACCCCTCGCCCAAGGCGCGGCAGGGCGCCGACTGGCCGTCCTACGCCCCCGAGACCGGCCGTCGCTTCCCGCTGCGCTGGCTCGCGGTGCGCGAGGACGCGGTCGCCGAGGAGGGCGACGTCACGCTGCTGGACCGGCTCGGCCCGCCGGTGCGCGCGGGCTACCGCGTGCTGCCCGCGCACCCCTGGCAGCTCGCGCTGCTGGAACCCTCCTCGGACGCGATCATCGACCTGGGCCCGTACGGCCCGGAGGCCGCGCCGACCTCCTCGGTGCGCACGGTGTACGTGCCCGACGCGTTCCTGAAGTTCAGCCTGGACGTGCGCATCACCAACTGCGTGCGCAAGAACGCCTGGTACGAACTGCCCGGCGCCGTCGCGCTGACCCGCGCGCTGCGGCCGGTCTTCGACGGCCTGGCGGCCGGCGCGGTCGGCGAACCCGGCTACCGTACGGTCTCGGTCGGCGACCCGCGGCTGCACGAGGGGCTCGGCGTCATCGTCCGTGAGGGCGTCCGCGGCTTTTCGGGCACGCCCCTGCTCGCCGCCGCCATCGCCGACCCGTACGCCCGCAGCGGCGCCGCCGTCGCCCGGCTCCTCGCCGGCGCCTCCCGGGAGCACCTGCTGGCCTGGTGGGACGCCTACGTCCGCCACGTCGCCCCGCCGGTGCTGCGCGCCTACCTCGACCACGGCGTCGTCCTCGAACCTCACCTGCAGAACGTCCTGGTCACCGTGGACGACGACGGCATGCCCATCCAGGCGATCTTCCGGGACCTGGAGGGCACCAAACTACTGCGCGAACCGTGGGCGTCCTTCCTCGGCGAGCTGCCCGGCCCGGTGGCGCGGGCCATGACCTACGATCCCGAGCGCGGCTGGGACCGCGTGGTGTACTGCCTGTTCGTCAACCATCTCGCCGAGGTCGCCGCGGCCGTCGCGGACCTGTGCCCGGCGCTGGAGCGCGAGCTGTGGCGGCTGGCCCGCCACCACGTCGCCCGGTGCGCCGAGGAGACCCCGGCCGTGCCCGGCGGCGCGGCACGGCT
>NZ_JBHLZP010000522.1:0-5506 GCF_042429965.1 Actinoallomurus acaciae | reverse complement strand
CGCGCACCACCAGCGCGTCGCCGCTGCGCACCTCGGCACCCGCCCGCGCGCACGCCTCCTCGAGTTCCGCGCCGGTCACCCCGTGGCCCTCCGGCAACGGGCCGTCGGCGGCCAGGTCGGCGAGGACGCCCCGGGTCACCACGCCCTGCCCGAACACCGCGGTGGACCCGTGCCGATAGCCGGCCGGACCGCCGGCCTCCTCGAGCGCGATCCCCGGATACACCCTGCCGTCCACGACCTGGTGCACCAAGGAGTCGAAGTGCGTCACCTCGGGGTGGTGCGTCAGCATCATGACCAGCTCCGCCGTGCCATGTGGGTTGGCGCCGGTGAACAGCGCCGCCTGCATCACTCCGATCGAGTCCGCGCCCAGGGGCGCGGTGCGCCCGGCGACGATCGGCGACGTCGGCATGGGACGCGAGATCGAGACGGTCCGTCCGCTGCGCGCCTCGGCGACCGCCCTGGCCCGCACCTCGGCGGTGATCAGGTGCAAGGTGCCCCGCTCGTCGTGTTCGCCCCAGCGCCCCCAGTTGGTCGGCAGGTCCTCACTCTCGCTCACCGGCGACTCTCCTCTTTGTCACACCGCGCGGCCGCCCAAGGGCGGATCAAAAATGTGCGGCTCGGCGACATCAATGTCGCGAGCCGCACATTTACCTGATAACGACAGGCAGCGAGATCAGTAGGTCGGCTGCACCCACAGTTCGTACTGGCCGCCGCCGAGGGACTGGCAGTAGAAGCCGACCCAACGGCCCTGCGGGAAGCCCGCGTTGCCCGCGTCCGAGCACGCCTGGATCGAGGGGTAGACGCCTCCGGGCACGAAGGTGGCGGCGGACGCCGAACCCGCCGTGGCGAGCGCGCCGCCCGCCAGGCCCGCCGCGAGACCCAGCGACAACAGAACCTTACGCATCATTGTGCAACCCCATTCCTGTGGAGAGATGGCAGAAAACTCGCCGACCGGCGGCCCGGCCGATATTTGAATGCCCCGACGGGCAAGAATTGTTGGCGTATCACGCTCGAGACATGACCCGGCCCGGACCGCTCAGTCCATTACGGCCTGGGCGCGCAGTGACGCGCGCAGGGCGCGCATGGCGTAGTGCGCGCGGGACTTGACCGTCCCCGGTGCGACGCCGAGCATGGCCGCCGTCTGGTCCACGCTGTAGCCGGCGTAATAGGTGTAGATGAGGACCTCGCGCTGCTGCTCGGTGAGCTCCGTCATCGCCTCCAGCACCGCTCGCAGCGTCACGACCCGGTCGGCCGGGTCGGGCACGGAGGGCTCGTCGGATTCCTCGTCGCCGATCTCTTTGGGCCGGGCCTGCCGGGCGCGGTGGTGGTCGATGACGATGCGGTGCGCGACGGTGAACAGCCACGTGCGGACGCGGTCGTTGGCCGGGTCCAGGATGCCCTGGTGCTGCCAGGCGCGTACGGCGGTCTCCTGGACGACGTCCTCGGCGCGGTGCTGGTCGCCGCCGCAGAGCTGGACGGCGAAGCTGAACAGGACCGTGCCGTGCCGCTCGTAGAGCATCCGGGAGAACGCGTCGTCCCGTACGGCGTCGGACCGCGGCGCCGTCCTCTGCGGCACCAGCCCCTGCGGCACATCGCGACCTTGCGCCGGGGGCACCGGCCGGGCGGCGACGACAGTCCGATTCGGTGGCCGGTCCAGCACCTGGCTGCGCGTCATAAGGAGGCGACCCCATCTGTTCGTCCGGAACAGGTCGCGCCCACTTCCGCTGACGCGACCACTGTCATCGCGTCCCATGTTCGGCAGGTGCTCTTGGTGCCTGCTTGCCGACTCCTTGCCGACGCGTCCCCGGACGCGTCGGCGCTGGTCAGTGCGGGCTCGGGGTGTTCGCGGCCGGGATGTCCTCGGGCAGCAGCGAGCGCAGGGCCGACACGTCCGGCGAGCTCATCCCGCCGAGCCGCCGGGCCTGGCGGGTCATCATCGTCTCCAGCAGTTGCCGCGCCAGCCGCGCGTTGCCGAACGTGCGATCGCGCGGGATGGCGTCCACGTACGCCCGCAGCGCCTCGACCGTCTCGGGGGTGCACTCGTAGCCGCTGGCGCCGGCCTGGCTCCGCATGATCTCGACCAGCTCGTCGGTGCTGTAGTCCTCGAACTCCACGTGCCGGGAGAACCGGGAGGCCAGACCCGGGTTGGAGCCGAGGAAACGCCGCATCTCCTCGGTGTAGCCCGCGACGATGACGACGACCTCGTCGCGGTGGTCCTCCATCAGCTTCAGGAGCGTTTCCACGGCCTCGCGGCCGAAGTCGTTCCCCGAGCCCTCCGGAGTGAGGGTGTAGGCCTCGTCGATGAACAGCACGCCGCCCAGCGCGGTCTGGAACACGTCGCGGGTGAGCTGCGCGGTGTGACCGACGTAGCGGCCCACCAGGTCCGCACGCGCCACCTCGACCAGTTGCCCGCGCGGCAGCACGCCGAGGGCGCACAGCAATTCGGCGTAGAGCCGGGCGACCGTGGTCTTGCCGGTGCCGGGCGAACCGGTGAAGACCAGGTGGCGGCTGATGTTGGGCGCGGGCAGCCCGGCGGCCTCCCGCTGCTTGGCCGCCGTGAGCAGGTCGACCATGTCCTTGACCTCGCGCTTCACGGCACCGAGGCCGATCATGCCGGAGAGGCGGCCCAGGAGGGTCTCGCGGTCGGCGGAGGTCTCGGTCGCCCGCGCGGCGTCGTCGCTGACGTCCTCGGGCAGGAGCAGCGTCAGGTCGCTCTCGGCCGGGTCGGTCATCCCGGCGAGACGGAACGCCTGGCGGTCGACCATCTCCTCGAAGACGCCGCGCGCCGCCCGGCCGTTGCCGAACGTCGCGCCGCGCGGCATGCGCTCGTAGTGCGCGGCGAGCGCCTGCCGGGTGCGCGGGTCCAGCTCGTACCGGTGGTTCCGGCACATGTTCTCGGTGATCGTCACGAGCTCTTCGACCGAGTAGTTGCCGAACTCGACGGTGCGGCTGAACCGCGAGGCCATGCCGGGGTTGGCGGACAGGAACGCCTGCATCTCGTCGGTGTATCCGGCGGCCACCACCACGACGTCGTCGCGGTGGTCCTCCATGAGCTTCACCAGGCTGTCGATGGCCTCCCGGCCGAAGTCGTTCTTGCCCTCCGAGACCAGGGTGTACGCCTCGTCGATGAACAACACGCCGCCGAGGGCCTCGTTGAACGCCTCCGTGGTCTTGATGGCCGTCGCGCCGACGTACTGGGCGACCAGGTCGGCGCGGGACACCTCGACCAGGTGCCCGCTGCGCAGCACGCCCAGCTCGGTGAGGATGCCGCCGTACAGCCGGGCGACCGTGGTCTTGCCGGTGCCGGGCGGCCCGGCGAAGATCAGGTGCCGGCTCATCGGGGGCACGGGCATGCCGAGCCGGGCCCGGCGCTGCGACATCTGGTTGAGGTTGATCAGCGTGCGCACCTGCCGCTTGACGTTCTCCAGGCCGACGAGCGCGTCCAGCTCCTCCAGCGGTCCCGAGGGCTTGGCGACCGGGGTCTCCGCGGGCTTGTCGGGCGCCCCGGGCTCGGCGTCCTCGCCCGCCTCGACGCCCCAGGCGTCGGCCGCGGCGTTGCCAGAGCTCTCCAGGTCGCGTACGGTCAGCCGCCCGCCGGGACGGGGCTGACGCAGGCCGGCGCCACGGTTGTCGCGTACGGCGCAGCCGATGACCGAGACCGCCTCGGCGGTGTCGACCCGGATGCCGTCGCCGAGGCTCGTGGACAGCTCACAGGCGTCGAGCGTGGCCCGTGCCCCGGCCGACAGGAGTACGCCGTGCGCGCCGGAGCCGCTGACCCGGGCCCGGGTCAGGGTCACGTCGCCGCCCTCGCGTACGACCACGCCCGAGGCGCCGCTGCCGGAAACCTCGCAGTCCAGGACGACGCCCATGCCGCCGGAGTCGACCGAGATGCCCGCGTCGCCGGCCGACCGGAACGCGCAGTCGCGGAGGGAGACGTTGGCCCCGCCGCCGATGCGGACCGCGACGCCGGTCGCCCGCTCGACGACGCAGTGCTCCAGCCGCCCGCGCCCGTCGTCGGCGACCTCCATGCCGATGCCGCCGGGCGCGGTGACGGTCGCGTACCGGATGAGCGGGTTGGCGCCGGAGCGTACGGAGATCGCGGTACCGGCGGCGTCCACCACCTCCAGCCGCTCGAACTCGGCCACGGAGTCCTCGGACAGCAGCACGGACGCCGACGCGTCGCCGCACTCGCGCACCGTCGTCGTGCTGAGCGCGGGCGAGCTGGAGCCGGAGACCTTGATCGCGGAAGCCGTCGCCCCGGCGAACTCGCACTCCTCGAACGTGCCGCGCGAGCGTTCGGTGACGGCCAGTCCGTTGTCCTTCGTACGGGCCGTCCGGCAGCGCCGCAGCAGCGGGTCCGCGCCGCCGGCCAGCACGATTCCGGGCCCGGAGGTGATGTCGCTGACCGCGACGTCCTCCAGCACCGGCCGCGAGGCGCTCGTGACGTAGACGCCCACCGCGCAGTCGCGCACGTTGGTGCGCACGATCTTGGTGGCGCTGTCGCCCTCCAGGGCGATGGCCGGCTTGGAGGTCGTGGCGATGTGGCAGTCCTCGATCGTGCCCTGCGACTCGCCGTTGGCCAGCACGCCGTTGCCGCGCGCGTCGCGCATCCGGCAGCCGCGGATTCTGGAGCGGGACTTCTCACCCAGGACAACGGCGGAGGTGCCGAGGTTCTCGATCAGGCAGTCCTCGATGACACTGGCCGTCTCGGCGGTGTCCACGATGCCCGCGCCCTCGGGGTTGGTGATGCGGCACCCGCGGATCGCCAGCGATCCGGCTCCGCGGGCGAGCACGGCGGTCCACCCGGAGCCGGCCACGGTGCAGCCCTCCATGGCGATCTGACCGTGCGCGGCGTCCACCACCGGCACGTCGTCGCCACCGCCGCGCAGCGTGAGGTCGGTCAACATCACGGCGTCCGTCAGCAGCATCACCGCCGTGCCGCTGCGCGGGCAGATCTCCACGCTGCCCCGCTCGCCTTCGGCCACGATGGTGACCCGGGTGCGGATGACGAGGCTCTCGGCGTACCTGCCCGGCCGGATCCGGACGACAGATCCGGTACGTGCCGCGGACAGCGCCTCCTGGATCGTCCGGAAACCGCCCGGTCCGTCCGGGGAGACCGTGAGCAACTGCCGAGACACGCTGGACCCTCCTCGGGGGCGGTGTGATGCTGTTGGTCGATGATGTCGTGGGCGGCGGCGATTATGTGCCTTCGGACCATCATGCCGCTCAGGAGGACCGCATGACACCCTCCCCCGGCTCCCCATGGACCAGCGGAGACGATTGCCGCCAACGACAAGAAAACGACAAGACGGTTCTTTTAGGCTGAGCGCATGCGACGTGTCCCTCGGCGTGCGCGCGCCGTCGCCTCGGTGGCCGTCGCCACCCTCACGCTCGCCGTCTCCGCTCTTCCCGGAGCCGCGTCGGCCACCGCGTACCGGCGACGGCCCGTCGCCGCGCCCACCCCGGTCGGCCTGCCCGTGATGCCGTCGGCCCTCGCCGCCGGCCA
>NZ_JBHLZP010000521.1:0-5519 GCF_042429965.1 Actinoallomurus acaciae | reverse complement strand
CCCGGCGGCCGGCGCGCTGATCGACCGGATCGGCGCGCGCCGCGTGCTCGTGTCCACCTACGTCCTGCGTGCCCTGGGGTTCGCCGCGTACCCGCTCGTCCATGGATTTCCCGGGCTCGTCCTGGTCGCGGCCGTGATCGCCGTCGGGGACCGCGCCTACTACCCGGCCTTCGCGAGCCAGGCCGCGGCGCTCGGTGAGGGCCCGGCGCGGGACCGGCTGTACGGCCTGGCGGCGACCGCCCGCAATGTGGGCTTCGGCCTGGGCGGGCTGCTGTCGGCCGGCGCCGTCTCGCTGGCCGGGCACTCCGGGTTCGCGTTCGTCGCCTCCGCGAACGCGGTGAGCTTCCTGGTCGCCGGGTCCCTGGTCCTCGGCGGAACGGCGGTGCCGCCCGACCAGGTGGAGCGTGTCCCACGCGTCCGCGGGGGCTACCGGCGGGTGCTTGCCGACCGGCCGTTCATGCGGCTCGTCGGAGCGGAGCAGGCGTTCACGCTGGCACACGCGATCCTGCCCGTGGCGCTGCCGGTGTACGCCGTCTCCGTGCTCGGCGTGCCACCGGGGCTGCTGGGGCTCCTCTACACGCTGAACACCGCGCTGCTGGCCGTCGGGCAACTGCTGGTGCGGTGGCTGCAGCGGAACGCCCGCCGTACGCACGCGCTCGCGCTGGGCGGTGCCGTCTTCGCCCTCTCCTGCGGCGCGTACGCCCTGGTCGCGCTCGTTCCCGGTGGCTCGGCGCACAACGGCGCCCTGGTCGCGGCGACGCTGGTCTACACGCTCGGCGAGCTCCTGCACACGGTGCCCTCGTCCGCGCTGGCCGCGAGCGCCGCGCCGGCCGCCCTCAGGGGACGGTACCTGACGCTCCACCAGTTCACCTGGGCCGTGTCGGCGGTGATCGCCCCCGCCGGGTTCTCGGCGCTCCTCGACACGGCGCCGCCGCTGCTCTGGTCTCTCCTCGGCCTCATCCTCGTCCTGGCGGCGCTGACGGTCGTCCGGCTGGCCGGCCGGCTGCCGGCCGCCGCGGTCTCGCCGCCCCCGGCGGCAGGCGGCCGGAGCCGTACGGGCCAGGCCGCCTCCGGCGCCGGTGAGCGATCCCCGTGACGTGGGGAGGCGGGTACCGTCGAGCCGTGGAAGCCGATCGGGACGCCGCGCTGCACGCGGTCAGCGCGGCGGTGCTCGCCGTCACGCGTCACCTGTCCGTGCACGAGGTGTTCCAGGTGATCGTACGGGCCGCCGCGCAGCTTCTCGACGCCCGCTATGCCGCGCTGGGCGTGCCCGACGCCGAAGGCTCGTTCGCCGAGTTCGTGGTCGAGGGCATCAGCGACCAGCAGTGGAGCGCGATCGGTCCGCTGCCGCGTCAGCACGGGCTGCTCGCCGTGATGCTGCGCGAGGACAAGGTGCAGCGGCTGGCGGACGTGCGCCGGGCCCCGGCGTTCGAGGGCTGGCCGTCGGCGCATCCGGTGCTGCGCGACTTCATCGGCGTGCCGATCCGCGACGGCGATGACACCCTCGGCATCATCTTCCTGGCCAACAAGCGGCAGCCGGGCGGCTTCACCGACGACGACGAGGAACGCCTCATCCTGTTCGCCGCGCACGCGGCGATCGCGCTGACCAACGCACGGCTGTACGAGCGGAACCGTGAGCTGACCGTCGTCAAGGAGCGCGCCCGGCTGGCCCGCGAGCTGCACGACGCGGTCGCGCAGAAGCTGTTCTCGCTCCGTCTGACCGCCGCGGCGGCGCTCGCGGCGGCCGACCCACGGCCGGAGCTCGAACGGGTCCAGACGCTCGCCAAGGAGGCGCTGGCGGAGCTGCGTGAGGTGATCTTCGAGCTGCGCCCCGCGGAGCTGGCCGGCGACGGGCTGGCCGAGTCGCTGCGCAAGCACGTCCAGGTGCTCGACCGGGTGTGGGGAGCCGGCCGAGGCCGCCGTACCACCGTGCGGTTCGAGGGAGAGGAGGTCACGCTGCCGCCCGCGACCGAGGCGGTGGTCTTCCGCATCGCCCAGGAGGCGCTGTACAACGCGTTGCGGCACGGCGACCCGTGTACGGTGATCGCCCGCCTCGAACCCGGACTGCTGGAGATCCGCGACGACGGCGTCGGCTTCGACACCACGGAGGCCTCGCGTGACGGCCTGGGGCTGGCGTCCATGCGCGAGCGCGCGGCGTCGGTCGGCGGCGTCCTGACCGTCTCCTCGTCGAGCTCCGGCACCGTCGTACGCCTGGAGGTGCCCACATGATCCGCGTACTGATCGCCGACGACCATCCGGTCGTGCGCCAGGGCCTGCGAACGTTCCTCGGCGTGCAGGAGGACATCGAGGTGGTCGGGGAGGCCGCCGACGGCGTGGAGGCGGTCGCCCGCGCCGAGGCGCTCACGCCCGACGTCATCCTGCTCGACCTGAACATGCCGGGGGGCGACGGGCAGTCGGCGCTCCAGGAGCTGCGTTCGCGCGGCATCCCCTCACGCGTGCTGGTGCTCACGAGCGTGGGCGAGCGCGCGCGGGTGCTGCCGGTCGTCCGCGCGGGTGCCTCCGGCTACCTGTACAAGGACGTCGACCCGCAGGCGCTCGTCCAGGCGATCCGCGCCGTGCACGACGGCCACGTGCTGTTCGCGCCCGAGGCGGCGGACGCGATGCTCGCCGCCGAGCAGAGCGACAAGGCCACGGTCGCGCTCACCGAGCGCGAGCGTGAGGTGCTGACGCAGATCGCCCGGGGCCGCTCCAACCGCGAGATCGCCCGGGCGCTCGTGGTGTCGGAGAAGACCGTGAAGACGCACGTCTCGAACATCCTCATGAAGCTCGGCCTGCAGGATCGCACCCAGGCCGCGCTGTACGCCGTGCGCCACGGACTCGCGGAGCGGTGACTCCACAAGAAATCCCCTTGTGATCCATGAGGCGTAAGGCGCGCCGGTCGAATATGTTGATGAAGCTCAGCAGTCGGCTGAGTGAACCGCACCGCCGAGGACGACATCGGAAAACATATGAGAGTTGCCATTCGCTACGCCGCGGGCTCGGATGTCGGCCGTGCCCGCGAGAACAACGAGGACTCGGCGTATGCGGGCCCATGGCTGCTCGCGGTCGCCGACGGTATGGGCGGTCACGTGGGTGGCGAGATCGCGAGCTCCCTCGCGATCCAGGCCCTCTCGGCGATCGACCACGAGGTCCCCCAGGCCAAGCTGGTCGAGGTCGTCGAGCGCGCCGTGCTCGCGGCCAACCAGGCGATCGCCCAGAAGGTCGAGGACGAGCCCGCGCTCCAGTCCATGGGCACGACATGCACCGCGATGCTGTGGTCGGGTACGCACACGGCTCTCGCCCACATCGGCGATTCACGGGCGTACATGCTGCGTGAGGGGATCCTCTACCAGATCACCGAGGACCACACGCTGGAGAAGATGCTGACCGGCGAGGACGGCGCGGCGCCCCACCTGGCCAACCGGCTGGTCCGCGTGCTCGACGGCAGACCCGAGCGCAAGCCCGACCTGTCGCTGCGCGAGGCCCTGCCGGGTGACCGCTATCTCCTGTGCTCCGACGGGCTCAGCGGCCCGGTCGACGCGGAGACGATGCACCAGGTGCTCACCGCGGAGTCCGATCCCGCCGCCGCCGTCGGCCAGCTCATCAGCGCGGCCAACCAGGGGGGCGGCCCGGACAACGTCACCGTGATCGTGGTGGACGTCGTCGCCGAGGGTGCCGAGGCCGCGGCCCCGGTCATCGTCGGTGCCGCGGAGGACTGACGCCCTGCGGAGTTTCCGGTGCCGTACGGCCGAACGTCGTCGCACGGCACCGGATGAGCCCTTCCCGCTCACGCCACCGCTCTCCGAAGCCGGGTCGGCGTCAAGGTCTCCAGCCGGTTACGTTCTGGAATCTGGCTTGGTATTTACTTGACCCGGACCCGGCATATTGCGGTATACGGGTCCACAAGCGCATAAGAGCACCATGGGGAGGGCGAAGGTTTGGACGTGGCACGGGGGCATGCGCCCGCGTCCCGAGCCCGAGGACGGCCGGCCGACGTACTCGGCCGTGTTTTCGCCGCCTCTGGTGACGGCGCGCTCGGTGTGGCCCTTCGCGCAGGCGGCATGGCCACCGCGGCGGTGGTGGTGTCCGCCCTGCATCGAGTGCATGATCCCGGCACCCTGTGCCCGCTGCGGGCGCTCACCGGAGTTCCGTGCCCCCTCTGTGGTGGCACCACCGTGTTCATCGAGTTGGGCGCGGCGCATCCGGTCAAGGCGCTTCTCGCGAGCCCGGCCGTTCTCCTGGGCGCGATCGGGCTGGCTACCGCTCCGCTCGGGGCCGGGCGGCGATGGTGGGCCCTCGATCCGCGCATCCGTGCTTGGATCATCGGAGTGACGCTGGGGCTGTCATGGGTCTGGCAGCTCGCCCGTTTCGGGTTTCTGCCTCTTTGAAGTCAGCACTCATCATGGCGACCACCGAGTCCGGTTTGGCGGACGGGCGTAATTTCAACAAAGGAGAAAGAGCGTGAGCACCCCCTACGACCCGTACGGCCAGGGTCAGCAGCAGCCGGGTTATGGTCAGCAGCCCGGTTACGGGCAGCAGCCGGGCTATGGACAGCAGCAGCCTGGGTACGGCCAGCAGCCGGGTTACGGGCAGCAGCCCGGCTATGACCAGCAGCCGGGCTATGGTCAGCAGCAGCAGCCCGGATACGGCCAGCAGCCGGGTTACGGGCAGCAGCCCGGTTACGACCAGCAGCAGGGCTACGGCCAGCAGCAGCCCGGGTACGGGCAGCAGCAGGGTTATGGCCAGCAGCAGGGCTACGGTCAGCAGGGTTACGGCCAGCAGCAGGCCTACGGCCAGCAGGGTTACGGCCAGCAGGGCTATGGCTCCGGCTACGGGCAGGTCCAGTACGCCGGCTGGGGCGCCCGGTTCGGCGCGCGGTTCATCGACGGGCTGATCGTCGGTATCCCGTCCGGAATCATCATGGGCATCATCAGCGCGGTCGCCAAGAACATCGCGGTGACCTACCTCTTCGAGCTGATCCTCCTCTTCATCATCGCGTTCGCGCTCAGCTTCCAGGAAGCCAACACCGGTCAGACGGTCGGCAAGCGCGTCCTCGGCATCAAGGTCGTCAGCGAGGCGACCGGCCAGCCCCTCAGCGGCGGCACCGCCTTCGGCCGGCAGCTCTGCCACTCCACCATCGACGGCTGGGTGTGCCTCCTCGGATTCCTCTGGCCGCTGTGGGACGACAAGAGCCAGACCTGGGGCGACAAGATCACTAAGGCCATCGTCGTCACGGCCTGAACACCGACTCACCTTCGGGGCGTACTCCTTCGGGAGTGCGCCCCCTTTTCTTGGTCGGCGCTGTGGGTCAGCGCACCGGATCCAGGACGCTGTTGCAGGCGGCAACCTGCGCCCGCCGTACGGCCTTGTCCAGGTCACGCAGGGCCGCGGTACGGCTTTGGACCTGCGCGGCCGACAGCGCGGCGCTCTCCGTCCCGCGCGCCAGGTCCACGACGACCGCGAGGCGGCCGGCCAGCGCCGCCACCCGGTGGGCACGCGCCGGGTAGCCGGGGGCGAGG
>NZ_JBHLZP010000520.1:0-5531 GCF_042429965.1 Actinoallomurus acaciae | reverse complement strand
CCGGCGATCGCGCGGGCGTCGAGGAGCCGGGCTACGCCAACGCGCGGGAGGTGCTGGCCGCGCGGGACGTGGAGGCGGTGCCGTGCCCGGTGGACGAGCACGGGCTGATCGTGGACGCGCTGCCCGGCGGCCTGCGCCTGGTCTACACGACGCCGTCCCACCAGTACCCGCTCGGCGGCCGGCTGCCGGTGCCGCGCCGTCAGGCGCTGCTGGCCTGGGCCCGGCGCGAGGACGCGCTGATCGTCGAGGACGACTACGACAGCGAGTTCCGCTACGACGTCGCCCCGCTGCCCGCCCTGTACGGTCTCGGGCCCGACCACACGGTCTACCTCGGCACCACGTCCAAGACCCTGACGGCGGGCGTCGGCACCGGCTGGCTGGTGGCCCGGCCCGATCTGGTGGAGGCGATCGCCGAGACCCGGCTGCGCCTGAACGACAGCACGGCCGTCGTGTCCCAGGAGGCCGTGCGCATCCTGCTCGAACGCGGTGACCTCGACCGTCACGTGCGCCGCATGCGTGCCGAGTACGGCCGCCGCCGCGCCGCGATCGTCGAGACGCTCGGGCACCTGCCGCTGCTCGGGGACACCGCCGGCCTGCACCTCGTCGTCGAGCTGCCGGCCGGGGTGCCCGACCCGGTCATCGAACGCGCCGCCGAGCGCGGCGTACTGCTGTCCTCCCTGGAGGAGCGCTACTCGACCGCCCCGGACGTGCACGGGCTGGTCCTCGGGTACGGCGGCGCGACCGTCTCCCAGGTCAGGTCGGGGTGCTCGCTCGTACGGGAGCTGGTTCGGGAGGAGCTCCGGCGGTAGACGCGGTGGAGGGCTCGGTGGGCGTGCCGCCGGTGACCAGGTGCGCGATGGGCAGGTTCTCCGTGCCGCCGGGCAGCGACACATCGCCCGCCGTGATCCGTGGCATCTCCGGTGGCACGGCGGGCCCGGTGATCCTGCCGATGTCGATGGCGCCGGGGGCCGGGCCCTGGGCGTACGGCACCTGGGACACGCCGAAGTGACCGCCGCGCGCCCACGATCTGCGGTCCTGCGGCGCGCTGTAGGCCTCGGGAGGCGCGAGCGGCGGGCCGGCCGGCCAGCGCCGCGGCACCTGCCACGTGTCGAGCCAGTCGACGATCAGGCCGAGGCCCTGCATCGCGCCCTCGGTGAACGGCTCGCGGGCGAGCCCGACCACGAGGATCTGCACGCACCGTCGGCCTTCCCGGCCGATGCCGTCCGGCAGCAGGAGCGCCGCCTGCGTGGCCGGCACCATCTGCACGATCTGGCCGGAGAAGGGATTCCAGACGACGTGGGCGTTGGTCCCCTGCTGCTCGAGGTGCTGTGCCGCCGAGTGCGCGGAGATCGCCAGCGGGTCGTGTTCACTCGTATGCCAGACGGCGCGGGGCGCTCCGCCCCGCAGTGAGCCGCCGTCGTGTCGGGATTGCAGTCGTACGGCGCCGGGCAGCCAAGCGTCGGCCACGATGAGTCCCCCCAGTCGGGTCGGGTCGTGTCCCGAACGGTCACTGTGCAAGTCTTTACCAAGGTGGGCGGGAGTTTGCTCCGGCCGCGCGGACTTTGCGAACTTATGTGCCAACCTCCCCTGTTGGTCCAGTTCTGATACCTCAACGGTTTGACTGCGTACCCTTCGTGACTCCCGGCCACCCTCCCGGGGCCGGATCCGGCCGATGCGATGCGCCGCTGCGCGGGGGCCGGGGCGCCGAGGCCTCCGCGGCGGGTTCCGGTGGGCCCGAAACCGGACCGCGACGCGGGTCGCGTGGGCCGACCGAGTCGCGTTCTAATAGGCGCTGTGAGCCGAACGAGGAGATCGCATGACTGAGCCGCCCGTCCCCGGCATCGACGTTCCCCACCTGTCGTCCTGGCTGGCGGAGGCGCTGCCGGAGGAGGGGCGGATCACGGGGATCGACCTTCTCGCCGGAGGCCGGTCCAACCTGACCTATCTCGTCCGGCTGGAGAACCGCCGCGTCGTGCTCCGCCGCCCCCCGCTCGGCCACGTTCTGCCCACCGCGCACGACATGCGCCGGGAGTACACCGTGCTCTCGGCGCTGGCCGGCAGCGACGTGCCGGTCCCGGCCACCCTGGCCCTGTGCACCGACGAGGATGTCATCGGCGCGCCGTTCTACCTCATGGACCACGTCGAGGGCCGGGTCATGCGCACCCCCGAGGACGCCGCCGACGTCACGGCCGAGGAGGCGCGCTCCCTGTCCGAGCGCCTCGCCGAGGTGCTCGCCGCGATCCACCTCCTCGACGTCGAACGCGCCGGGCTGAGCGACTTCGGCCGCCCGCACGGGTACATGGCCCGCCAGCTCAAGCGCTGGTGCCGGCAGTGGGAGTCCTCGCACGCGGCCGAGGCGGGCGGCCGGACCGACGAGGCGTACGACCGGCTCGTCCGGCGACTCGGCGAGCGCCTGCCGTCCGACGGGCTCACCGGGCTCGTGCACGGCGACTTCCGGCTCGACAACGCGCTCGTACGCCTGCGGCCGGAGCCGGAGATCGCCGCGGTCGTCGACTGGGAGATGTCCACGCTCGGCGACCCCCTGTCCGACCTCGGGCTGACGCTTACCTACTGGGCCGACGCCGGCGAGGCCGAGCGCATGCCGACGCCCGTCGGCTCGACCGTGACCTCGGCGCCCGGGTTCCTGACCCGCGCGGAGTTCGCCGGCCGGTACGCCGACCTGACCGGCCGCGACCTGTCCCATCTGGACTTTTACGTGGCGTTCGGCTGCTTCAAGCTCGCCGTCATTCTCGAGGGCATCCACGCGCGGTATCTGCAGAACGCGACCGTCGGCGAGGGCTTCGAGCGGATCGGCACGGCGGTCCCGGTCTACCTCGACCGCGCCCATCAGGTCCTGGACGAGGGCGCGCTCTGACCGGCCGCCAGGCGGCCCGCCCGGTCGGCAGTCGAAGGTGACGATGTCACGTCCGCGCTGAAGGTCACCGAGGCGCTGGGGACGCCGAAGCAGAACCGGCCGGTCCGGGTGACGGTGACCGAGGCCCTCTGCCCCGCGCGGAGCCTTCCGCCGCCGCTCGCGCTGATGGTGCCGATCGTTCCGGCCGCCCGCCAATCGACCGGCCCACCCCGGGCGGTGATCCGCACCCGAGCAGTGGCGCAGGCCGGACAGTGGCGGGTGTCGGGCAGGTGGCGGGTGTCGGGCAGGTGGCGGCCGGTCACCGACAACGTGCCCGGCCGCCACGACGACGGCGGCGAAGGCGTCGTTCAGGTCGTGCCGGGCCTGGGCCGCCCGCATCGACGCCTCGTGCGGCGTTACGGCGAGCTCGTCCGGGTCCAGCTCGTGCCGCAGGAACAGGTCGAGCGCCTCCCGCCAGGAGGCGCCGAGCACGAGCAGGGCGGTGTGCACGAGCTGGCGTGCCGCCTCGTCGGCCTCGGCGTCGGCGCGGCGGCGGACGCACTCGTTCCGCGTCACGGCGTACAGCCGGCCGCGGAACGGTGCCGGGGAAGCCGCCCGACGCGTTCCTGGAGGGTGATCAGGGCGTCGTGCAGGGCCTGTGCCGCGGCCTCCTGGCCGCGGAGGTAGTCGAACAGCCGTCGGCCGTGCGCGTCGAATATCGGTGGCAGGGCGGTGGAGCCGCCCGCCTTCAGCGACTCGGCCGGTCGGCCTCCCCGTCGAGACTCGGCCGTCCTGCCACGAGTGCTCCTGGGGTCCCGCCAGCGGTGGGATCACCGGATCCTGTCACCATCGAGAGGTGTTTTGGAGCATCTGATTGCGATTTGATCGCAATGGCATTTTGGAGTAGATCAGTAGGGCGCGGTGCCCTCCCGCAGCCGCCCGGCGAGGTCGCCGAGAACGGCCAGGGTCGCGCGGTGCAGGCCGGGTCCGAACGTCACCCGTGCCACGCCCAGCTCGGCGAGCCGGGCCGGCGACGGCATGCCGGGCCGGTAGAGGACGCTCACCGGCCCCGGGATCCGCTCGACCAGCGTGCCGATCGTCGCCTCGTCCGTGACCATGATCGGGAACACGCAGTCGGCCCCCGCGTCGAGGTAGGCGCGGCCGCGCGCCACCGCCTCCCCGAGGACCTCCTCCGGCGAGGCGCCCGGGAGCGAACCGTCGTGGAACACGTCGGTGCGCGCGTTGATCACCAGGTGGGGGTCGGCGTCCCGCAGCTCACGGACGCGGTCGGCCTGTGCCTTCAGGTCCGCGAGCACGTGCCCTCCGCCGGCCGCCTCGCCGTGGAGGGTGTCCTCCAGGTTGCAGCCCACGGCGCCCGCCTCGCGCAGGCACTCGGCGAGCTCCGCGGGCGCCAGGCCGTAGCCGGATTCGGCGTCGACCGTGACCGGTACGTCGACGCTGCGCGCGATGCGGGCCGCCGCGGCGAACATCTCGTCGGGCGGCGCGCCCTCACCGTCCTCGTAGCCGAGGACCTGGGACACGGCGGCGCTGGCCGTGGCGAGCGCCGGGAACCCGGCCGCGGCGAGCACCTGGGCACTCGCGGCGTCCCATGCGTTGGGCAGGATGAGAAGCGTCCCGCTCCGGTGAAGCTCGCGCAGCCGCGCGGCCTTGTCGATGAGACTCATGGCCCTGACCGTACGGTCCGGTGCGACCGGGCAGAAGAGCCACTTGGGGGCGCATGGTGGTGGACCACCTGGCGAGGGTCGGTCAGCAGCTCGAGGTGACGGATGCCGACGCGCCTGAGCTGAACGTCACCGAGCCGCTGCCGCTGCCGAAGCAGAAGCGCCGATGAGACTCATGGCCTCGACCGTACGGTCCGGCGCGACCGGGCAGAAGAGCCACTTGGGGTCGCACGGTGGTGGACCACCTGGCGAGGGCCGGTCAGCAACTCCAGGTGACGGATGCCGACGCGCCCGAGCTGAACGTCACCGAGCCGCTGCCGCTGCCGAAGCAGAAGCTGTCGGTCCGGCTGACGGTGACCGAGTCGCTCTGTCCCGCGCCGAGGCTTCCGCTGCCGCCCGCGTCGATGCTGCCGCTGGTCCCGGACACGCTCCAGCTGACCGGGCCGCCCTTGGCGGTGACCGTCACCGAGCAGTGGCGCGTGCCGGACATGTGGCAGCCGGAGACCGACAGCGTGCCCGGGCGCTGCGGCGAGCTCGGCGACGGGTGGTGGGTGTGCGGTTTCGTCGTGCTCGGGGTCGGCGTCGGGGTCTTGCTCGACTTGGAGGGCTTCGGGCTCGGTGAGTCGCTGCTGGGCTCCGGCTCGGCCGAGTCCGACGGGAGGCCGTCGTCGGCCGTCGGCGACTCGCTCGGCGCGGTGATGGGCTGCTGGCCGCTCGTCTTCTCCTGGCCCGACCCGGGCAGCAGGAGGAACACCCCGCACACGATGACCAGGACGCACGCGACGGCGGCGAAGACCGGCCACAGGCGCGGGCCCCTGCGCTCGGGCTCCGGCTCGAACGCGGTCTCGGGCTCGGGCGGGGGATCGGCGCGCATCGCGATCGTCTCCCGCAGCTCCCCGAGTTCGGGGGCCGCGGCCGTGCCGAGCACGCGGTCGCGCAACGGGGCGGGGAGGGCCGCCGCCGGCATGGCGTTCAGGAGGCGCGCGGTGGCGACC
>NZ_JBHLZP010000519.1:0-5545 GCF_042429965.1 Actinoallomurus acaciae | reverse complement strand
CGCTCGGCGGCGCTCGCGGCGACCGGCCCGGGCACGACCGCCGACGGGCACGCCGTGCCGCTGCTGGCCAACATCGGCGGCCCACAGGACGTCGCGGCGGCGCTGGAACACGGAGCGGAGGGCGTGGGCCTGTTCCGCACCGAGTTCCTCTTCCTGGACCGTACGACGCCGCCCGGCGAGGACGAGCAGGAGGCCGCGTACCGCGCGGTCCTGGAAGCGTTCCCGTACGTGGTGGTGCGCGCCCTGGACGCGGGCGCGGACAAGCCGCTCGGCTTCCTGCCGGCCACGGGGGAGGAGCCCAACCCGGCCCTCGGCGAACGCGGCCTGCGCATGCTGCGGCGGCATCCGGAGGTGCTGGCGGGCCAGCTGACCGCCCTGGCCCGCGCCGCTCACGGGCTGCCGGTCGAACTGCTGGTCATGGCGCCGATGGTGGCGGACGCCGCGGAGGCACGGGCTTTCACCGAGGCGTGCCGGACGGCCGGCATCACCCGCGCGGGAGTCATGATCGAGATCCCCGCGGCGGCGCTGCGGGCCCGAGACCTGGCCGCCGAGGCCGACTTCTTCAGCATCGGCACGAACGACCTGGCCCAGTACGCCTTCGCGGCCGACCGGCAGGTGGGCGCCCTCAGCCGGTTCCAGGACCCTTGGCAGCCGGCGCTGCTCGACCTGGTCGCACTCACCGCCGAGGGAGCGAGCGGCAAGGCCTGCGGGGTGTGCGGCGAGGCGGCCGGCGACCCGGCGCTGGCCTGCGTACTGGTCGGCCTGGGCGTCACCTCCTTGTCGATGAGCCCACCGGCACTGCCCGCCGTACGCGCGGCCCTCGCGGCCCACACCCTCGACCAGTGCCGCCAGGCCGCCAACGCCGCGAGCGCCTCCCACGACGCCACGACGGCCCGCAGCGCCGCCCGCGAGGCCCTCCCGGGCCTGACCACCCTCGGCCTGTAGCCCGCACAAGCCGAGCAGGCCTCCGGCGAGCCAGGTCGCGCCTGTTCCAGAGGGCTGAGGAGCCGCCGCGTGCACTCCGCGTCGGCTTCGGCTTCGGCCAGGCGGCGGGTGGTGTTGCCGACGGTGCCCCACCTGCCCCTGCCCGCGGTAGGCACCGGGGTTCGCGGCCCACATGCTCGACCAACGCCGCCGCGATGCGTCCGATGAGGTGATCAGCGTATGGATCGGACGGCATGTACGACCCACGACCAGGTTGCGGCCAGCGATCGCCGTCGATGGTCTGTCGGTACATGGCACCTTCGCCCGCCCCGGGGGCGGCGGGGTGCATTTACTTTCACCCACAGCGACAGCGCCACCGGCACCCGCCAAAGCGAAACCGCCTACGGCATCGTCAGGATGCCGCAGGCCCCGTCCACCTACGCGGCCACTGGCAAAAATCGAGAAACAACTGCATCGGATCCACGACGTACCTCCCGCTTGCACCACCCGTGCCATGGGTAACCCTGCGCAACCTCAGCATCAGCGCCCTACGCCAAACCGGCCGCACCGACACCGCCGCCGTGCACCGCGCCCCAACCCCGACAACTCCTCGAATCACCACTGACCAGCAACGCCCGACCGGGCTGTGAATGACCAGGTAACGCACCTGACGGAACCGGGCGTTCAGCGACTCGATGGCGTTGGTGGTGTAAATGACCTTGCGGATCTGCGGCGGGAACGCCAGAAACGGGGTGAACTGCTCCCAGGCCGGACGCCATAGTCGGATACAGCTGCCCTCAGGCCGCCTCGAAGCCGGTGAACCGTGTCTCGGCGGCATCGAGGGTCGAAGCGGTGTAGATCTCGCGCAGATGCTTGGTGATCTGGCTTCAGTGGCCTTTGGCGGCATACCGCAGTTCCAGCGCTTGGCGCCTTCGCCGCCGGTGCCCACCCACAAGCCCAAGACGTCGCGTTCGGCGTGGCAGTTGATGCCCACGGCGCCCGGACCTTGACGCGGATCGCGTCGTTCGGACAGTCCCGGGCCGACCCCACTTCCATTGTCCAGTGCTGCGGGCGGGGCGGGGGAGGTCCATAGGGTCGTTGTGGATAACTTTCAGCCCCCGCGGCTCTCTTCGCGCGGGCTCCCCACTGGGCAGATGACGGTCGGTGGTTCTCTTTACTCACCCGAGTCATGGCCGGTCGGCGCGGAGAGTTTGCTCTCCTTCGCGGGACTCATTAGCGTCATGCGGGTGCGACGGACGTTCGGCTGGAGGTTTGTGATCGCTATCGCCGCTGGTGCGATGGCCGTTTCCGCATGCCAGGAGTCCGGTGCCCGGTCGGCGACCAGTCCCGCCCGGAGCAGCTCCGCTCCGGCCTCGGCATCGCCGACGCCCGCTCCCGAGGTCGCCCTCGTCAAGAAGATGAGCGTGCGCGAGAAGGTCGGGCAGTTGTTCATGCCGACCATTCCCGGTTCCACGCCCGCTCAGGCCGCCGCGCTGGTCGAGCGCTACCACCTCGGCGGCGTGATCTACTTCCCGGTCAACCTGCGCACCCCGCGTCAGACCGCGGAGCTGTCCAACGGGCTGCAGAAGGCCGCGATGAAGCACGGCGGCGTGCCGCTCGTCATCAGCACCGACGAGGAGCAGGGCCCCGTCTCGCGGCTGCCCTACATCACCCGCTTCCCCGCCAACAAGACGCTCGCGTCCGGTCGGCATCCCGACGACGACGTCCGTACCGCCGCCCGGGTCACCGGCGAAGAACTGCGCGCGGTCGGCATCAACCAGGACAACGCCCCCGACGCCGACGTCAACATCAACCCGAACAACCCGGTGATCGGCGTCCGGTCGTTCGGCGCGGACCCCGAGAAGGTCGCCCATCTCGTCGGCGTCGCCATCGACGCCTACCGCGCCACCGGCGTGGCGGTCGTGGCCAAGCACTTCCCCGGTCACGGCGACACCGCGACCGACAGCCACACCGGCCTGCCGATCATCAACCACAGCAAGGCGAAGTGGGAGCGCGTGGACGCGCCGCCTTTCAAGGCCGCGGTCGAGCACCACGCCGACGTCATCATGACCGCGCACATCGTCGTGCCGGGCCTGGACAAGTCCCGGCTGCCGGCCACGATGTCCAAGACCGTGCTGACCGGGCTGCTCCGTGGCACGCTCGGCTACCAGGGCGTGATCATCACCGACTCCCTCCAGATGGCCGGCGCGACGATCAAGTTCGGGCCCAAGGAGGCGGCGGTACGCGCGGTCGTGGCCGGGGCCGACATGCTGCTCATGCCGCGGGATCTCGGGCGCGCCTACAACGCGGTGCTCGCGGCCGTGAAGTCCGGCCGGATCTCCCAGAGCCGTCTCGACGACGCGGTCACCCACATCCTCCACATGAAGTACGAACGAGGGATGTTCCGCTCGCCGTACGTCGACGCGGCGAAGGCATCGCACGTCATCGGATCGAAGGAGCATCGGGAGGCGGCCCGCAAGGTGGCCGCCGACGTCCGTTCTGGCGGCTGATGTCCAATCCTGGCCGTTGACGTTCTTCCCTGCGCGTGACTAAGTTTCAGCTCGCTGGCCATGGCCAGTCATTTTCTTTCGCGCATCTCGGGGGCGGAAGGAGTTACCGATGTCCCGTCGCCGACGGCTCATAGCCATAGGTGCGGCGTCAGTGGTGGCCGTGGCCGGTATCGGCTCAGGTACCGCGAACGCGGCACAGGCCAGGCACAAGCCCGGCAAGGACCAGCGTGTCCTGAAGATTCTCAACAAGATGACGCTCGAGGAGAAGGTCGCCCAGCTGTTCGTGCTCCAGGTCTACGGCACGAGCGCGGACACGACCGACCCCACGGACGTCGCGGCCAACCAGAAGCTGTGGGGCGTCGACAACGCCCAGCAGCTGATCGCCAAGTATCACCCCGGCGGGATCATCTACTACTACGTCGACCCGCCCAACCTCGTCAGCCCACAGCAGGTCGCCCACCTCTCCAACGGGATCCAGCGGGCGGCCATGCACACGCGGGTGCCGATTCCGGAGACCATCACCACGGACCAGGAGCAGGGCTCCATCGTCACGCGGGTCCCCGCGCCGTTCACGCAGTTCCCCGGCGCCCAGGCACTCGGCGCGGCCCGTTCGACGAAGAACGCGTTCACCACGTCGAAGATCACCGGCGAAGAGCTCAAGGCGATCGGGATCACGCAGGACTACGCTCCCGACTCCGACGTGAACGTCAACCCGGCCAACCCGGTGATCGGTGTGCGTTCTCCGGGGTCCGACCCGTCGCTGGTGGCCCAGATCGCCTCCGCGGAGGTCGACGGCTACCAGGCCGCGGGCGTCATCGCCACGGCCAAGCACTTCCCCGGCCACGGTGACACCGACACCGACAGCCACACCGGTGTGCCGATCATCAACCACACCAAGGAGCAGTGGGAGAAGCTCGACCTCCCGCCGTTCAAGGCCGACATCGCGCACGGCGTCGACTCGATCATGACGGCGCACATCATCGTCCCGGCGCTGGACCCCTCCGGCGACCCGGCGACGCTGTCCAAGCCGATCCTCACCGGGATCCTCCGCGACCAGCTGCACTACAAGGGCGTCGTCGTCACCGACGCTCTCGGCATGGCCGGACTCCGGGCCAAGTACGGTGACGACCGGATCCCCGTGCTGGCGGTCAAGGCCGGCGTGGACCAGTTGGAGAAGCCGCCGGCGGACGACAACGGCAAGGGGCTGTACACCCTCCAGCGCGACTCTCTGATCAACGCGGTCAAGAGCGGCGAGATCAGCGAATCGCGCATCGACCAGTCCGTGTACCGGATTCTCAAGCAGAAGCTCGACCACGGTCTGTTCCAGCACCCGTACGTGGACGAGAGCAAGGTCGCCAAGCGGGTCGGCACGCCGTCGCACCTCGCGACCGAGCAGCAGATCACCGACCAGACGACGACGCTGGTCAAGAATGAGGCCCTGCCGCTGAAGAAGGACGGCAAGAAGGTCTTCGTCACCGGCTACGGCGTCGCGACCACCCAGACGCTCGCGGACGACATCCACAAGCGCGGGCCGGTCACCTCCGTGCTGCAGACGGGCACCAGCCCGTCACAGGCGACGATCGACCAGGCGGTGGCCCAGGCCAAGAACAACGACGTCACGGTCGTCACCACGAACGCGGCGTGGAACAGCACGGCGCAGCAGGACCTCGTCAAGGCACTGGTGGCCACGGGCAAGCCGGTGATCGTGGCGTCGGTGCGCGACGCGTACGACATCGGGTACTTCCCCGAGGTCAAGAACTACCTGGTGACGTACGGCTACACGCCCGCGTCGCTGGAGTCGCTCACGAAGGTGCTGTTCGGTGAGATCAACCCGAAGGGCAAGCTGCCGGTCATGATCCCGGTGGCCGGCCATCCCGACCAGACGCTCTACCCGTACGGGTACGGGCTGACGTTCCAGAAGTGATCGAACGGCCGCGGGACGGCGGAACCGTCGTCCCGCGCCCGTCCCTAGCCCTTGACGCGGTGGGCGGCGAGGCGCGCGGCGCCCATCGCGCCGTCACCCGCCGGAGCGGGCGCGACACCGAAGCGGCTCACCAGGCCCTCGCGCACCCCGTCGGCCACCGGCCCGCTCTCCAGCAGGGACCCGGCGG
>NZ_JBHLZP010000518.1:0-5551 GCF_042429965.1 Actinoallomurus acaciae | reverse complement strand
CGGCTTCCTGGCCGCCGGCGCGCGCAGACCCGAGGCACTGCGGACGGCACTCGCCTGGTCGGACGCCGCCGTTCGACAGCCGGGCACGGAACTGACCGCCGACGGCACCGAGGCCACCACCGACGTCACCCTGCACGACCACGTGGACGCACGGCGCCGCCTGCGCCGTTCCTGAGACCCGCGCGCGACCCGCCCCCGGCCCCGGGACCAGGCCGAGCAGGGACGCCAGGTGCGCCGGGGCCCGCCCGTGGTCTCCGTCGATCGCGGTGGTGAGCGTCGTGCGCGCTCCGGCCGGGGTTCATCGCGACTCTGTCCAGCACGGGAACGCCTTCATCGAGATCGCTAGACCGCGTCGGGAAGCCGGGCGGGAACGGCGTTGTGCACCTGCTGGAAGACGACCGAGGTGCGGAAGCCGATGATCTCCCGGCGCTTGCTCAGCCGGTCGAGCAGGAAGGCGTGCAGGTGGTCGAGGTCCTGCACGGCGACGTGGAGCAGGAAGTCGTCGCCACCGCCCAGCACGAAGACGCTGAGCACTTCCGGCATGGCGCTCGCGGAGTCCTTGAAGGCGTCGATGACGGAACGGCTGAGGGGACGCACCTGGACCGAGACCATGGCCTGCACACCGCGGTTGAGCGCGGCCGGGTCGATCTCGGCGTGGTAGCCGCGGATGACGCCGCGGCGGGTGAGCGCCCGGACGCGTTCCAGGCAGGTCGAGGGCGCGACGCCGAGTCTGCGGGCCAGTTCGCGGTTGGACTGCCGCGCATCTGTCTGGAGAAGCCGGATGATCTCCGAATCAAGTTCGTCCACTCGCGGGATTTTGCCAGAGTTCCGGCCGTTCGTACGGTTCGGCGCCTATTACGCGACCGAATGGATGACTCTTGACCCGTATCGCCGTCCGCGCGACAGGAGGTCCGGTGGCGTGTCCACCTTCGAGCACGAACAGGTCCTGATCCGTACGGGCCGGCGGTCGGGCCTGCCGGTCATCGTCGCCGTGCACTCATCCACGCTCGGCCGGGCGGTCGGCGGATGCCGTCTCCGGCACTACGACGACTGGCGGGACGGTCTCACCGACGCCTTGCGCCTGTCGGCCGGCATGACCGCCAAGTGCGCGGCGGCCGGACTCGACAACGGCGGCGGCAAGACGGTCGTCGCCATGCCCGGAGGGCTCGCGCTCACCCCGGCCCTGCGCCGCGACGTGCTCCACGACGTGGCGGACACCGTCGCCTTCCTGAACGGCCGGTACGCGACCGGGCCGGACGTCGGCACCACTCCCGACGACATGACGGTCATCGGCGAACGCACCGGCCACGTGCTGGGCAGGCCGGTGGACCAGGGCGGCAGCGGAGATTCCTCGGTCCCCACCGCGGCCGGGACGCTGGCCGCTCTCCGGGCCGTCGGCGGGCACCTCTACGGCACGCCCGACCTCAAGGGCCGGCGCGTGGCCGTGGTCGGAGTGGGCAGCGTCGGCGAGAAACTCGCCCGGATGCTCGCCGCGGAGGGAGCCGTCCTCGTGCTCGGCGACATCGACCCCGCCAAGCGGGCGCTGAGCACCGAGCTCGGCGCCGCCTGGGAGGAACCGGAGCAGGCGCTGACCGCTGACGTCGACCTCCTGGTGCCGGCGGCCCTCGGCGGCGTGCTCACCGAACGGATCGTCCCCCGGCTCCGCTGCGCCGCCGTCGCCGGGCCCGCCAACAACCAGCTCGCCACTCCCGCCGTCGCCGACCTGCTCCACGACCACGGCGTCATCTGGGTCCCGGACTACATCGTCGGAGCGGGTGGCGTCGCCTACGCCGTCACGGTCGAGCTCCGTCGTGGCACCGCCGAAGACGGCCTCGCCCGCGTCCAGGCCATCGAGAACACCGTCACGGACCTGCTGACCACGGCGCGGACCACGGGCACGACCCTCGCCGAGGCCGCGAGCGAGCTGATCGAACTCCGCCTGCGCTCAGCCGCTCCGGCTCCCGCGAAGGAGAGCCGGAGCGGCTGAGCGGGGTCGTCGTCGAAGCGATGGACCCGGAACCCTGGCCCGCTTCTGGGCCGAGGCGCTGAACGGACCGGCGCCCGAGGCGACCCGCGACGGCGAGCGTACGGTCATCCGCGCGGGCGACGCCGTCGTACGGCTGCGGTTCGTACCGGCCACGCGACCGAGGGTGAGCAAGAACCGGTTGCACCTGGACATGGCCGACGGTCCCGATCCGGCCCGGGAGGTGGAGCGGGTTTTCGCCCTGGGCGCCTCCAGGGCCGACATCGAGTGTCCCGGACGGCGGGGCTTCGAAACGCGCCCTAGCCGCGCCGCAGCCGCAGCGTCACGATCTCGAACGGGCGGAACGCGATCTCGATCGGTTCTCCGGCCGCCCATGCCGAGGCCTGCACGGCGGTGTCCGGGAGGCCGGCCGGGTCGCGTTCGAGCAGGTCGGTCGTCCAGGCCCGCCCGACGGGCTCGGAGACCTCGACGCGCGCCCGCGCCCGGCCTCCCCGTGCCTCGTACAGCCGTACGACGAGGTCGCCGGAGCGGTCCTCGGCGAGCTTGACGGCCTCCACCACGACGGCGGGCGACGAGACCGTGACGAGCGGGGCCACCGGGCCGCCGCCGGTCACCGTGCGCACCGGGAGGTTGAGCCGGTAGCCGGTGTCGAGAGCCTCCAGTACGGTCGGGGCGGGCCGCAGCGCGGTGCGCAGGACGTGCTCGCCCTGGTCGGCGTGCGGGTCCG
This sequence comes from Actinoallomurus acaciae, assembly GCF_042429965.1. Taxonomy (NCBI): domain Bacteria; kingdom Bacillati; phylum Actinomycetota; class Actinomycetes; order Streptosporangiales; family Thermomonosporaceae; genus Actinoallomurus; species Actinoallomurus acaciae. Next base: position 2,840 of record NZ_JBHLZP010000518.1, on the reverse strand, counting down.
GAAAGCGCGGCGCCCGCAGCAACGACTCGCGCACCAGCGTGACCGTCGAGCCGTCGGGCGCCCAGCGGCGGGTGATGTCGTGACCGTAGGTCGAGTCGTTCGCGACGGCCACGCCGAAGCCCGGCTCGCCGACGTGCACCCATCGGTGCGCCGCCGTCTCGAAGCGCGCCACGTCCCAGGACGTGTTCGTGTGGGTGGGCCGCCGTACGTGCCCGAACTGCACCTCCGACGACGCCCGGTCGGCGTGCACCGCGAGCGGGAACGCGAGCTTGAGCAGCTTCTCCTGCTCGTGCCAGTCGGCACGAGTCTCGATCTCCAGTTCGGACGAGGCCTCCGCGAGCCGGAAGGTCTGCACGAACGCCGAGCGCCGGAACGAGCGCCGTACGACGAGCGCGTCGCCGGTGGCATCCACCGCGTCCGCCTCGCGCAGCTCGGTCACGGTGTGGCGGTAGTGCTCGTCGATGTCCCACGCGTCCCACTGGTTCGGGGTGTCGCGGAACACCTGGAGCAGTGCCGCCGCCTCGCCGGCGGCCACGAGCTCGCGCCCCGATGAGGTCTCGACGAACGAGACGAGCAGGCCCGTCGTGTCGAAGACCGCCCGGACGACGCCGTTGTCGAGCACCCACCCCGCGTCGGCGGCGACGGGGGCCGTCCAGACGGGTACGGGCCCGGCCGTCGCTCCGAGCGCGGGCGCCCCGGCCGAGGCGACCGGTGCCGCGTTGAAGACGACCGGCGCCGAGCCCGGTCCGGCGAGGGCCCGCTGCGCCTCGTCGATCACCGGGGCGAGCGCGGCGGCGACGGCCGCGTAGTTGCGCTCCGCCTCCTGGTGCACCCAGGCGATCGAGGAGCCGGGCAGGATGTCGTGGAACTGCTGGAGCAGCACGGTACGCCAGGCGTCGTCGAGCGTCTCGTACGGATAGTCCGCGAGCCCGCGCCAGGCCGCGGTCGCGCTCCAGAGCTCCGCCTCGCGCAGGAGGTGTTCGCTGCGCCGGTTGCCCTGCTTGGTCCTCGCCTGCGAGGTGTAGGTGCCGCGGTGCAGTTCGAGGTACATCTCCCCCGACCACGTGGCCGGCGCCGGATGGGTCTCCCGGGCGAGCGCGAAGAAGCGCTCCGGCGTGCCCACCTCGACCCGCGGCGACCCCTCCAGCGAGCGCGTACGAGCGGCGGCCTCCATCATCTCCCGGGTGGGCCCTCCTCCCCCGTCACCGAATCCGAACGGCGTGAGCGAGACGTTGGAGACGCCTTTCTCGGCGTACTGCCGCTGGGCGCGGGCCAGGTCGGCGCCGGACAGGTCGGAGTTGTAGGTGTCGGTCGGCGGGAAGTGCGTGAAGATGCGGCTGCCGTCGATGCCCTCCCACCAGAACGTGTGGTGCGGCATCCGGTTGGTCTCGTTCCACGAGATCTTCTGGGTGAGGAACGCGTGCGCACCGGCAGCGCGCGCGATCTGCGGCAGCGCCGCCGTGTAGCCGAACGAGTCGGGCAGCCACACCTCGTCGGGCTCATAGCCGAATTCGCGCAGGAAGAAGCCCTTCCCGTACACGAACTGACGCGCGAGCGCCTCACCGCCGGGCAGGTTCGTGTCGGACTCGACCCACATCCCTCCCACCGGTACGAAGCTCCCGTCGGCGACCCTCCGGCGGATGCGTTCGAACAGCTCCGGGTAGTGGTCCTTCATCCACGCGTACTGCTGTGCGCTGGAGCAGGCGAACACGAAGTCCGGGTACTCGTCCATGAGCGCGAGCACGTTCGAGAACGTACGGGCGCACTTGCGGATCGTCTCGCGCGTCGGCCACAGCCAGGCCGAGTCGATGTGCGCGTGCCCCACCGCGATCACCCGGTGCGCGCTGGGGTAGGCGGGCGAGGCGAGCACACCCGCGAGGGCGTCGCGGCCCGCGGCGGCGGTCTCGGCCACGCGGTCGGGGTCCACGACGTCGCACATCCGCTCCAGCGCGCGCAGGATCTCGGCGCGGCGCGGCAGTGACGCCTCCAGCTCCTCCATGAGACCGACGAGGGTCCAGCAGTCCCGCAGCAGGCCGTAGACGGTCAGGTCGCGCTCGACGAGGTCGACGCGGCGGAGGGTGTAGATGGGCTCGACGCCGGCGGTCGCCTTGTCGCCGAGCGGAGTGGGCAGGTAGAAGTAGTGCCCGCCCACGTCGGGGTTCGAGGCGGCCTCGATGTAGAGGTCGATCGGCCCGGGCCCGACGGGCACGGCGTTGTTCAGCGGCTCGAGGCCCTTCACGATCGTGCCGTCGGGCCGGTAGATGAGGCCCTCGGCCTGAAAGCCGGGCTGCCGTGCCGAAAAGCCCAGGTCGGCGACCATCTCCAGTGCGACGTCCGCGCCGCCCCACCCCTCGGGGATCTCACCCGTGACGCGGAACCAGGTCGTACCCCACGGTTTGCTCCAGGGCATGCCGGGTTCGAAGGGGGTGAAGCCCTGCGCCACGGCCTCCGCGAACGGCACCGGCTCGTCGGGCACCTCCCACGCCGTCACGTCGAGCGCGACGCGACGACGCTCCACGGCCGGCGCGATGCGCTCGCGCACGAAACGCTCGACGCGCATCTCGATCTGGGGGGTGGTGTCGTGCATGAAGGCTCCTGACCGTGGCAGAGGGGAGGAAACGAAACACCGAAGATCGTGCGGAGACGGATCGCTAGGGCCTGTCTCGGTCGGGCCGCGGGTTTTCCACAGCCGCGCGTCCGGCCTTCCTTTGGCGTGTGGGGGGCTTGACAATGGAAGTGGGGTCGGCGCCCCCTGGGAGGGCGGGGAGTGTCTCGGGGCGGGGAGTGTCTCGGGGCGGGGAGTGTCTCGGGGCGGGGAGTGTCTCGGGGCGGGGAGTGTC